>DATFBV010000051.1:0-21917 GCA_035253605.1 Nitrososphaera sp. | reverse complement strand
ATCAGAGCGAAGACAATGCTTGCATCTACATGTAGGATGGTGGATAATGCATGTGCAACTGTTGGCGATGCTAAGAACGCTAAGAACCCAATAGCAAACCCAATTGCTCCAAAGATTGCAAGTATTCCTGTTCTTGATACCATTTTACATCACTGTTGACTTTCAGTGTCGGAGATTCTGAAGCTACTGGCAGGAATGGATGGGAACTTGTCGTTCATCTTCTGCTCTGCGACTGCAGAAGCTTCCATCATTATCTGATCGATGTCGCTGCCAGAACCTGTATTAATCTCGATTCCAGAGCCGCTACCCTGCAAAGAATCCATCATGATACCATTGAGCAAAGTCTGCATGGTATTGATCTCGCTGTCGGCACCCGGCACGAATCTTCCAAGACCGGACTTTAGGCTCTTTATGGAGGTTATTGCTGGGCCCAGTGCCACCATTATATCGCCCATATCATGTATAGTAGATAGTCTCATGGAGACCTGCTCAAATGCCATCTTGGCTTGACCCAGCGTGCGCGAGACCTTGCGCACCTCCGCAAGCTCGTTTGAGAGCACCCTGGTGGTGTCGGTGTCATGTCTCTGCACAGCATCGACTACTCGCCTAAACAAAGAGGCATCTCTCTCGTTTAGTTTGGTAACTATGGTGTCTAACTTTGATATCTGCAACTGAAGCTTGTTAGCTGCTGTCTCTATTCTAGGTTTGAGAGGACCCTGAGCTGCAAGTGCTTCTTTCAACTTGTCTCCTGCGCTTGTCCTATTTTGATTACGCCAATTCTTATCGAAAGCATTCATGCAAATTCGAGCAGGGATCTGCTATTAATTGCGGGTGTGTAATTCGATAAACCTTAAGCTAAACTAATTGTCCTCTAGTTATAAACCAAAGAGGTCAGTTTGTGACGAACAATTCTATTGAATGTCATAATGGTACCCTAAAAAGTTCCTTCTGGGCTATTGAGGCCCATGCGCCCATGCCCTGCCCACTGTCGCTGTCTGTGCCAGTTATCTGGCTCACCACGATCTCCTTTGGAGCCATGGGCGGCCACAGCATCGCCACATAATCACCAATGTCACCGGCTTTGTCAAGGGATGCAGGCTGCATATTCTCTGGCAGAAATTTGGCAGTGGCAAGCTTGTCCTTCACAGGCTCGAGGAGCTGACGTTGCCCGTGCACAATGAGGTGAATCTTCCTAGTGCTATCAATTTCAAACATAATTTAGTGTTGCAAGATGCATACAACTATAAGCATGTTAAATAGTTTTTCTCACATGATATTCGTCGACTCTTATATAGCCATGATTTTGCCTGATGACATTGCAGAGCGCATCTTTGGATTTATTGGGGGTAAACTAAGCTTTCCCTTTGTAGGTCCGGATGAGCTGATGTGCATAATGTACCTATATGGCAGAAACAGCAGGATAGGTGGAGGCGAGATTGATGAAGTCAGCAGCCTTGCACAACACACTGCCTATCAACTGGGGCAGGAGATCGATATTTATATGAACAGCTCCGCAAGCAAGCTTGAAACAGAATACATCAGGAGTAAGTATATCAATAGAGAACTGCAATTGGCTGTTGAAAGAAAGCCACGAGATATTAAGAAGCGAACAGCAGGAGATCCAGCGATAATATCTGATTGCTTTGTGCATCATGTTGCATACTACAAGCAGGACTACTTTTTAGAGCTGTACGGTCCACTAAGGGATTCTCAGCTTACGTCAGATATCCGCTCGGCTCTGGTTCACAGAATGGTCATGGTGTGTTACAATAGAAAAGGAGCGCAAGAGACAAGATTGGCACACCCCCTTCTTCCAGTATACGTATGGTTCAAGGATCAGGCAGGTGCAAAGCCGTGATAATATGGAATTTGCGAAAGCTCCTCCTGGGGCATCTGAACAATTGATATCAAATGCCCATCAGGATCTTGGATTATTGCATGCTTACCAAATGGCTCCTGTTTGGGCTTTTTGTAAAATTTGACCCTTTTCTTTTTCAAGCTGTTAATAACATCGTCAAAGTCGCTTATGCTAAACCCAACGAGCATACCATTGTTCTTTTTGATTGTCTTCCTTTTCGCAGGGTGTAGCGCAAGCACCGCGCCGCGTGTTGAAAACTCTGTCCAGTCCTTTGACTCTTGTTTTAGCTCCATACCAAGAGTGTCACGGTAGAATCTGATTGATGTTTTCATGTTGGAAACAAGCAAGATGACAGCTCCTATCCGGCTAAACATTGCAGTAGTATATTACATCCATAAATATAAAGTTGAAAATGAGGGTCAGTGTAATATTATATATGCCTCGAGCATGAATTCAGCAGACTATCTTGCAGAACGACAGAACACCCAACTCCATCATCAGATTCTCAGAATTTCTTGGGATAGGGTACTTTGGAGACAAAAAGCAACGCGTCATAGCTCCTATTTTTGATTTGCACTACAATGCAAAGCGGGGCTGGGAAAAAGTGATGTCAAGTCAGCAGCAAGAGAGGGTCCCAATATTTCATGCAGTATTTGTTGAGCACCCTAAAAGATATGAGTTCATCGCCCATCCTACAGAAATGAGCTCTGAAAGGATCAATTACGTGCTTTACCGCTCATCTTCTAGCCTGTCCAGCCTTAACAAATTCAAGAGCTACTACACCAACGGAATGATGACGTATATCAAGTTTGGATGGCATGATCTAACAAAACTGCATAAGTTTGATGTGCTTCCATACTATGTTGTTGTGGATTCAACAGAGTTCAAGAATGCAGACGACATCAAACCTGGGATGTTAATCGACCAGATAAGGAAAAGCTAGCATGTATTGAGGTAATGGGTTCACGGTATATCTGTACTCATTTTTTCTAAATTGAGGGAATTTTTAAGCCATCTGTGAAGCTCGTTATCAACTCCTTAGCGTCAGTATCGCAATAGCCACGACCGCTGAAACAACATCTTCAGAAATTATCGCGTGTTCGCCGATCTCTCTATTACTAGTCCGAGTAGCTTCTGCACTTTTAACATCATGGTTTTTCCTAATTTGCTGCTCCAATACCTTTAAGCTCAACACGCGGTCTTTTATGAGACTATCCACGAAGAATTACTCTCTACTTTACATTTATCTGGCATCATGTTCAAAAGACAGTATTGACGAACAACCCGGTAGCCGTCTTTGACTCAGGCATTGGATCTCTCTCCATAATACGGGAGCTAAGGCACGAGATACCATATGAAGACCTGCTATACTTTGCAGACAGGGTCCACTTTCCATATGGTACCAAGTCACATTCACAGCTGCGCGAGATTATTGTAAATACAATAAACTACCTCAAGCGCTACAATCCAAAGCTAGTGGTAGTTGCCTCAAGCACTCCCTCTGTGCAAGTACTAGATGAGGTAAGAAGGACAATAACTGACATCCCTATAATAGGAGTTAGGCCGCCTCTTAAAGAGGCTGCTAGACTCACAAAGAAAAAGCATATTGGAATCATGGCCACTGAGGGCATGATAAGGAGCAAGGAGTTTGAGAACCAAATTCGCAGGGAAGTACCCCAACATATCTTAGTAACAAGATTCAATGCCTCACCTATAATTGAGCTGATAGAACATGGAGTGCATCTTGAGAACGAGCAACGAACGTTTAATGTGACCTCACGCGTTCTGGGTGACAGTATTGATGAAAAGATGGACGTCATTGCTCTCTCAAGCACTCACCTACCTTTTGTAAAACGGTATCTCAATTCGCTCTTGCCTACTGTTAGATTCATTGACCCAGCGCAGATAGTAGCCAAAGACGTAAGGAAGTTCCTAGCTTTTTATCGAATGACAAAAAAGAGTGGTAGGAGTAATCTTCGGATCCTAGTCTCTCACGGCAAGCGGGAGTTTGAGAAATCAGTGCGTGCACTGGGAGTGAGAGAGCCGATTGAAGAGGTGTTCCTTACATTTTGATTCAAAATTAGTAACACAGTCTAAATATATGTAAACAAGGAATAATCAGTACAATAAAAGACAGGCAGCTAAGAGCAAAAATGGGATTTCAAACAGATATCGATAGAGGAGGCAGAGCACTGATGGACACCTTTCTCAAGCTTAGTGGCATATACTCGTTTTATGAAAGACACTTAGAGTTAGAAATTATCAAGTATCCGCTGCCTAACCACGTTGCGATTGTGCTTGATGGTAACAGGAGGTGGGCCAACATGCATCTACTTGATGCTAGTTGGGGGCACAACCATGGGGCTGACAAGGCAGAAGAACTATTGAACTGGATACATGATGTAGGCATCAAAATCACTACATTGTATGTGCTATCAACTGAAAATCTTGAGCGCAAGGATGAAGAGCTTGAAAACATCTACAGGCTTCTTGAAAAGAAGCTGCAAAAGCTCTACAATGACGAACGGGTGCACAAACGCAAGATGAAGATAAAAGCAATAGGCGACACTAAGCTCCTCCCCCATAACTTACAGCAGATATTGACAAAGCTTGAAGAATCGACTGCGGATTATCACTCGATGTTTCTCAACATCGCGATAGCATATGGCGGCCAAAAGGAGCTAATCGAGGCAGTTAGAAAGATAGCTCGAATGGCCGAAAAAGGCCTGATTGAAGTTGACGAAATTGATGAAAAGACCATTGAATCATGTCTATATACGTCACACTTACCGCAGCCATCACCTGATCTTATCCTGAGGACATCTGGCGAAAAAAGATTGAGCGGTTTCTTGATATGGCAGAGCGCCTACAGCGAGCTGATGTTCATGGATGTGTTCTGGCCAGAGTTTCGCAAAATTGACCTTATGCGAGCCATTAGGACATATCAGCAGAGAGTGCGCAGATATGGCAGATAATAGATAATATAGTACTAATATGGCCTCATATTGAGGCTACTGTTTTCAAATCAAAAGCTACAGTAAATTATTCTTCTACTACTACTTCAATTTGTCAGGTAGCATTGGTCTTCGCTGCTAGCAGAGAGAGCACAGTGCATGTAGCTGATATCTACTAATTAAGAGTACTGAATTGTCGAACAATCAGGTCTTTTGATGACAGACATGAGGAGTTCCAAGAAGAGTCACACATACATACATACATAAAATATGGATACTGAACATTATAGAGATACTGAAGTTATTCAGATGAGAGACGAAGATATAACAAAAAAGAATTGCTTCCTATACGTTATACACTATGACACAACCAGTATTAAAGATGAACTACAGAGATTAAAAGATCTTATCGATAAATATAATGGAGATCCCAAACGAGAAAAATGGGAACGTGTAAAAGAATATTCTAAGTCTGAAATGAAACGATTAGAAGAGATAAGAAAATACATACATAGACATTTAGAGATCATTAGATATTTAGTTAAGAATCACAGATTAGATCCTGGTAAATTTGACTATGTCTACATAAAGTACAGTGTAGACTTGTTCTATGATGCTTATTATATGGATCCAGAATATGACCAACCCGGCTTAGCAGATTTGATAAGCGATATAGAGGATCATATTGGACAATTGGATGCAGCACTCCAATTTCTTGACGGCGAAAAGGTACCATAGACGATATAATAGTTTATAGCTATTGTTTTTCTAAATTGGATCTTAATTAATTTGTGATCATATAAGAGACGGCACTGTGACGCCCGTGATATTAATTGTTGTAGTCATTGCGTTTTGCTACTTGCCAGTTGTCTTTAATGGTTTATCAGTCTTCGAATTATATCGTTCTTGCAATCAATTTCTGATCAGCAACTCATCAGGGTGCGTGTATCCAACTAATGATATTTAGGAAGATTGAAGAGTTACCGTAGGATTTAAAGAAAATGAAAGTTCAGCAACCCAAGTTTTAAGCAGATCCAACTAAGTCATTGACAAATTTACTCTTGTGGATCATTAACGACCGGTCCAAAAATTCAACAGTATATTATTAAATCCTACCGGAGTTTTTTATGCAGCTTAATATTTTTTACAAATTGATTTGCTATTGTTTTTAAATGAGTTAAGATAGATATGAAATAGATGAGAGATAAAGAATCTATGTGGGTATGTAAACATTGCCAGTTAGTTTTCGCCTTTGATTCACACATTAGAGCACACAAAATGCTGACAGGTCATACTAGAATTATCAGATACGAATTACCGTCGACAAATACTGTAAGAGAGTCGGAGCATATTTAATAAAGTGCGAGAGCAAAGACAGATAAATTTGGCAACAAGATCAGTAGAATTTTGAATAAGAGACGAATATGATTTGCATTACTTCCCTTATCTTACCTAAACTATCTATCTCCTGAGCTTCATAGTATGAGCCAACTTGTCTGGCTTGAACTCACACATGCTGGCACGATATTTTAGTATCTGCTATAATAGGAAATGAGAGAGTAACTATAGATTTTTCAGATATGAAATTAGATCATCTAGTAAGTAAACAAAAGATCATAGAGAGACGATGGCAGCAGGTCTACGCTTGTGCAAGCTTTTTTCTATCATGCCCCTGACCTTATTGACATGCTTTGTAGACACTCCTAACTTTCTTTTTATGTCTTTTGGCGGTATTTTTTTGTCAACTAGCAAGTGTAGTATCGGGTCTATTATTTCATAATCCATTCCTATCTCCTCTTCTGCGAGGTGGTTTTCCCAGAGCCTGGGGCTGCTCTTCTTTTGAACTATTTCTGCTGGAATATCCAAATATTGTGCAAGAGCTTTTACCTGTGTCTTATACAAGACAGCAATAGGCATAATATCTGCGGCTCCATCCCCAAACTTACTAAAATATCCAATTTGGATTTCACTCTTGTCTGAGGTTCCTGCCACAAGATAGCCATTAATCCCTGCATAGTAATATAGAATGCTCATGCGAATTCTTGCCATTAGGTTTCCTCTTGCCTCCTTGTTCTCTGGTAGGATCTCTTCAAATTTTTGGATTAGTGGATGGATGTCAATAACATGATATCTTATCCTAAGCTTCTTAGCCAGATCTATCGCATGAGCGGTATCTTCTCTTGGAGTAGTGGCGCTTGGCATAACAAGGCCAAGCACATTTGATCGCCCAAGTGCATTTACACTTAATTTGAGAACTACAGATGAATCAAGACCACCACTCAGTCCTATTACTAACCCCTTTGCAGAGCTTTTCGAAATATAGGCGGAGATGAACTTCTCTATTTTGTTTGATATCTTTTTGTAATCTTGACTAAGTAATTCTTCAAGTGTGCTTGGTTTCACAGTGCTATGAGTCAGCTGCTCAGAAGTATTAATATCCTCTATCAGAGATTTATTCTTGCTATCATCGAAATAATCAATAACGATGCTCAGGTTTGGTCAATAGAATTAGATATATGAGATACCACATACGAACAATCTACCTTTGATTACATGATTTAATCAATGAAGGACCACGAAACGAAGGATAGAAAAGAGCATAATGAGGCAGATTATTGGGCTCCTAGTTAAAAAAGATTGCAAGTTTTGATATAAATGCTATATCGGTTTTCTTCATATAAAACATTTTTACCAGCTGCATAAATTACATAAGCATAGAAATAATTTTGGCTGCTCTTGCGGCACCCTGTATGTCCACTGCATTCCTTCTGCATCCGATCTTTTCTTTAATTAGGTGCTCAAGTCGAAAAATGTCTTCATACTTGAACCCAAAGCGTGCTGCATTTTGCTCCTGCTCAAAGTGGTTCTTTATTGGTATAAAAATTCCAGGCGTTCCATATACCATCGACTCATCTATTGTTGATCTGCCAGCAAGCGATATTACGAGATCAGCAGCGTAGACTAGATCATGCATGTTATTGATAAAGCCAAGGTTACGATACTCTTGTGAATCAGGCAGTTTTAGCGAAGGACCAGACACAATTATGAGTTCAGAGTCTAGCTTGCTTTGAATTTGGCAGTGCACCTCTATTGCCTTTTGAATCAAATATTTCCCGGCATCGGTTCCTCCGCCGCTAACAAGTATCGTATTTTTTTCAAAACAAAATCGTTTGCGTAGCGCATTGCGGTCGGCGCTAGCCCGTCTCACTACAGGACCTACATATCTGATATTGTCCCTATCGTCTCCAATCTTAGGAATGATAACATAATCGCATTTCTGTATAATATTATGCATTGACCGGTTCATCTTTTTCTCTATTATTGACGCAAGGCCAGTTGTAAAATGACTTTCGGTAATATCTGTTATCAGCACGTGCCTTTGATCCTTCTTCTTGGCGACTGCAATCGAGGCAAAGTCCTCATCACTTATTATCAATTCATTACGATTTTCCAGAATTTCCTTTGCAATTCTCTTGCACTTTTTATAATACAGGTAGTATCGTAGGAGCCACTTGAATGCATGCTGAAGCTGTCCAGACTCGACAAAGAATTTCTCGGGCTTGTAAAGGTCAAGTGCCTTGAACCCTTTTCTTGCAAGCAGGGCTGATGCGCCCTCACCACTTACAAATAGAATGTCAGTTTTTAGTTCCTCTGCAATAGCAATGTCACGAGTTGCATGGCCAAGCCCAATTGGGCTTGTGAAAAAAGTGATCATGGAGATTATTACACTCTGATTGTCCCGCGACTAGATTACATTGCTATCAGCTTTACATGATCCATTTTTTTGTTTATCTGGAATTTTTTAGTCATGTCCTTTATCTCTGTAGCTTCACCTTTTAGCAGAAATATTTCAAGGCATCGATCTCGATCTATCTTGTTGTGTATGTGAGTAGTGATCAGTTTATCATAATCGTGCCGCATCTCTGTCACCTGATCGTCTGATTTTTCATCATGTATTGCCAAAAGGACTGCGAAGAGTTCACCATACAGATCCTGCCTATCCTTTTCTTCCGACAGAAGATTTCTGATACCAGCTCTTACAATCTCAGATCTGCCAGAAAAGCCGAGTGCTTTCTGCAACTTATCTATCTCTGTCAAGATATCATTATTGAGTGAAATACTAACTACCGTCAACAGATTTTATATTATATTATTAAGTTATTTATAAGGGCTTCCATATTTTTTAATAACAAACGTATATATCTTTAATAACAGTGAGAAAATAGCGGAATGAATCAGGCCAGAGCAGCTCTTGCAGCCATTGCTACGTTAATCCCACTTGCGATGATTGCTACCGTATACACTGGCAGGCCAGCTCTACAAGATAGACAAGAGCAGGAAAAGATTACAGTTGTTGCGTCTTTTTACCCGCTTTACGAATTTGCTTCCAGGGTTGTTGGCGACAGAGCAGAAGTGTCAAGCCTTGTCCCTGCCGGCGTGGAGCCACATGACTGGGAGCCAACAGCAGAGGATGTTTCAAGAGGACGCTTAGCTGATGTGCTAATCATCAATGGCGCAGGTTTTGAAAAATGGGCAGATGGCATGGAAGCCAAAGTTGTTGCTAACACTAGTGAAGGGATTGAATTTAATTATGAAGGAGGAAAGGAAGTAGGAGAGGATGATCACGGGCACGAAGATGCCACTGGTGGAGGAGTTAATCCTCACATCTGGCTAGACCCAATTCTTGCAAAGCATCAGATAGAGAAGATCCGCAATGTGATGGTCAGCTCAGACCCTGCCAACGCAGATTATTACAATCAAAACGCTGACAGATTTACTACAGAGCTCGACTCACTTGATGCCTTTATCAGGTCAGAGCTTGCCGGCTGTGACAAATCAGACTTTATAGCATTTCACGATGCATTTACTCACTTTTCAGAAAGGTATGGCCTGAGGCAGCATAGTATCCATAGCGCTTCGCCGGAGGGGGAAGTATTGCCGCAGACAATACAGCAGATAATTGAGCTTGCAAACGAGTTTGACATTAATGTCATTTATTCAGAAGATTTGATCGACAGCCGGCTTGCAGATACAATTGCCAATGACATCCCGGATGGCAAGGTGCTAGTGCTGAGCCCGATTGAAGGTATTGGCAATGAGGAACAGGCAGCAGGTATTGGATATATTGACAAGATGAAGCAGAATATTGCAAATCTAAAGGAGGGTCTAGAATGCAGATAGTCGAGATCGACAAGCTCTCCTATGCATATTCTGGTAGCTTGGTTCTGGATAACATTTCGTTTACAATTGATGAGGGTGACATACTTGGAATAATAGGCCCAAATGGCGCAGGCAAGACTACGCTTTTCAGTTGTATGCTAGGCCTGCTTGAGGACTATACAGGCACAATAAAAATTCTTGGAGAGGACATCAAAAAGAAGAACAGCAAAGTCTTCAAAAGCATAGGATACATACCACAAAAGAAAACAATTGAGCAGAACTTTCCCGCAACAGTTGAAGAAATTGTGTCACTTGGAATCACCACTACTGGTAAAACCTCTAAAGAGAAAATAGATTTAGCACTTGAAACTATAGGTTTGCTGGCACAAAAAGACCGCAGAGTCGGCGAGCTGTCTGGGGGTCAGCAACAACGCGTATTGATAGCTAAGGCAATGGTGAACGACCCCAACCTCTTGATACTAGACGAGCCAGTGACAGGTATCGATCATGAAATGCAAAACAAGTTTTATTCTCTTCTGAAAAAGCTAAATCAGGAGAATAAGATCACTATAATCTGGGCATCACACGACCTTGATGCAGTTAACAGGCTTGCCACAAGCGTGGCGTGTATCAATCGTTCAATGTTCTTCCACGGTAAGACATACGAATTCTTTGAAAATCCAGATCTCCTCAAAGCCTATTCAGAATCGAGCATGCAGGCTCATATGCATCTACATAACCACACTCATAGGGGATGATGCGATAAATGGTTCTTGAAGTTTTGGAATTTGGGTTTATGCAGCGCGCCCTTATTGCCGGCGTTTCAGTGGCGATAACCTCATCGGTGATTGGGTTGTTTCTGGTACTAAGACGCAACTCGCTCTTTGGAGATGCGCTTTCTCATGCTGCATTCGGAGGGATAGCAATAGGACTTGCTGCTAACATCTACCCTCTTTGGACAGGTTTGACACTTTCCATACTAGGAGCGTTGGGGATTACAAAGTTACAACAGTCTGCCAAGATACCAGCGGATGCGACTGTCGCCATATTACTTTCGTCAGGCCTTGCGCTTGGCATACTAGTTATAAGCCTATCAGGAGGCTTCACGCTTGACCTGTTCAGCTTTTTGTTTGGAAGCATCATGCTTGTCAGCGTAGAGGATACCCTTGCGATACTGGCAATGACTGGCACAATTCTGTCAGTAATCATCCTGCTCTATCGGCAACTTATGTACATTACATTTGATGAAGAGCAGGCGCGGGTCAGTGGCCTGCCGATTTCGAAGCTAAACTATCTTTTCATAATTCTTGCAAGTGTAGCAGTCATTGTGTCGATGAGGCTTGTGGGGATCCTACTTGTCTCATCACTTTTGGTGATTCCAAATGTTACGGCCCTTTTGTTTAACAAAGGATTCAAGAGAACGGCTCTCATATCGGTGTCAATATCAATATTTTCAGTAGTAACAGGTATCGCGATTTCGTATGCTGCAAATCTGGCGCCTGCAGGAACAATAGTGCTTGTCTCAACTGCAGTATTTCTGACTGTTCTTGTAGCTAGGTATTATTCAAAAAAGAAGAATATAGCCCAAAAATTGGAGGAGGTTAGAAGCTGAAATCTCCGCCGCCAAAGTCGCCGCCGCCGAAATCAGCGCCGCCACCGCTGTCTGCTCCAGCACCACCATCTTCGGCTCCTGCAGATTCACCTGAATCTGCTGCTGTTCCGGATCCTTCGCCGCCTGCAAGGCCACTCTCTGCAGGAGTCATTGCCATCCCCAGCATGGACATCATGGACATAAAGAACATGGCGTTCATGATACCGGAGAACAGCATCATTGGGATCCACATACGGTTATTGTCCATGTAGCCCTGAAGCTGCTGCGTCTGGCCATTGCTTTGCCATTGTTGGATCTGTTGCACTTGCTTCTCTAGTTCCTGCTTTTTGGAATTGAGCAGTTGAAGCCCAGTGTGACTGATGGTCAGCTCTACCTTAGTTCTAAGAAAACCTTTCTTTTCAGTGCGAATAACAAGTCTTTGTTCAATCAGATCATTTATGATTAGCTCAACTTGGGCCTTATCCAGCTGGGTAACCTTGGCAATTTTGTCAAAAGACTTTACTCCTCGTCCAATGGCGTCCAGCACTATAAAGTGGTTAGGACTCTCATTGATTCTGACACTTGACATTTCACTAGTAATATGCACAAAGCAGAATTTAAACTCTATTCTTAGAGGTTCTGTTAACTTGATGAAGGACAGATTAGCTGTTAACTGTCAGGTGATACAAAGGGTTCTGCTAACTTTAGGCTCATAATATCTTGCAGAGATCATCAAGTGCCTGCATATGAGCTTTATACCATCAATCAATGTAAGTTCTCCTCCTTCAAAAAAAAGGGCAGTAATGCTTTCAAGAATGCTAGCCGGATCCACATCCACTAAAGCCACATTCTATGCACACATTACATCCTTCGGTGATTATCAGCCTGGCATTGCACGTTGGGCACTGATCCTCTCGCATGTCCGTATGCTGCATGATGGCAGATATTGAAGCAGAATTCTTTGCCCCAGACTGCACTTCTTGAAGGGGAAGCGCCATAGTTTCTGTAGACTTTTCGTCTTCTACGCGGGATTCTTTGAAGATCTTTTGCATCTGCTCCAGAACATAGGGTTCTTTAATATCGCTGAGTACATAATCGACTACATACTTGCTAGGCTTAACAGTAAATGCCCTTTGGCCGGTGTTTTGGCCAGTAATGTGAAGCACCTGCTCATGACGAGAACCATCTCTAAAGACTGTAACACCTTTTAATCCAAGCTCATGAGATAGCAGATATGCACATTTGACGTCTTCTGCTGTCACGTCTCCCGGCATATTGATAGTTTTCGCAATGGCGTTACTGATCCATTTCTGCCATGTAGCCTGAGCCATCACATGATCTGTCCAGTGTATGTCAATTGCAGTCACAAATATCCGCTGCATCCACTCAGGAATCTCAGATAAGCCGCGGATAGAACCATAGTTGTTTGCAACCTTGGTCAGTATTTCGTCAGAGTAGAGGCCGTTTTCTTTCAGCATGCTTTCAAACACCTTATCAGCGTAAAAGAAGCGTCCCACAGTCACACGCTTTTCATATACAAGCGCAAAGACTGGTTCCACACCATTTGAAGTATCTGCGATCATTGAGAGGGTGCCGGTCGGGGCAATAGTGGAGGTCCACGAGTTACGTATTCCATGCTTCTTGATCTTTTCAATAAGCGTGTCCCAGTCGTATGTATGCGTCTCTCTTGGCAGTTCATAGTATCCTGCAACAGGTATTCGGCCCTTGACATAATCACTGTTCTTAAATAGTGGGAATGATCCACGAGACTTTGCAATGGCTACACTTTCATCCATGCTCAAATATGATACAGCTTCTGCAAGCTTGTTCATGAATTCATAGCCGTCTTTGGAATCATAGGGGATCTTGAGCAGAAATAACAGATCAGCAATACCCATGATGCCAAGGCCTATTCTCCTTGTCTCCTTTGTCGCTACGTTAACTTCATCTACAGGATACTTATTCATGTCAATGATGTTGTCTAGGAATCTTGTAGCAAGTCTGATCGCCTGTTCGTAGCGCTGCCAGTCAAACTCGTATGCGCCATCAGCTTTACGCTTGACAAAGTTTGCCAAGTTGATCGAGCCGAGATTGCATGATTCATAAGGGTAGAGTGATTGTTCGCCACAGGGATTTGTAGCGCGCAGTGGACCACCTCTTGCTCCAATGAGTGGATTGTACTTGTTAATATTATCAAAGAATATTACTCCAGGTTCAGCGCTCTTCCACGCGCTCAATGCGATCAGATCTACAAGCTGCTGTGCATCAATGTGCCTCATTGGCTCCTTCATCCTTGGACTGCGAAGAGGGTACTTGTGATTGCCATCCTTGCTGACAAGTGCCTTCCAAAAGTCATCCCAGATGCCGACACTTACATTAAAGTTCTCAAATACACCAGGCTTTGTCTTAGCTGTTACAAACTTTTCAATGTCTGGATGCCATGCCTCAATGATACCCATGTTGGCTCCACGGCGCTTGCCTCCCTGCTTGACGACATCGGTGATGGTGTCAATTATGCGCATAAACGATGTTGGTCCTGACGCAACGCCTGACGTCGATGCCACAATGTCGCCCTCCGGCCTCAGATCGGAGTAGTTTATGCCCACCCCGCCGCCCGACTTGAAGATCATGGCTGCATCAGTGGATGCTTTCATGATGCCTACCATGTCATCGGGCATGTCAAGCACAAAGCATGCTGACAGTTGTCCAAGCTTTGCGCCGGAGTTCATCAGAGTAGGCGTATTTGGCAGATAATCCCGTGAAACCATCAGGTTGTAGTATTCTCTAACCCGCTCTTCATATTGTGCCATCTTGCCCTCTGCTATCATCCTAAGTAGATCCTTGAAGCTGATCTTCATTTGTCCCTGCTGTGCGCAGTAGATGTAGTGACGGATCATTGCTTCAAAATGGTACCTGTTCAGATAGTAGCTGCCAATGTGCAGCTTGTTGTCAAAGTCCTCTAGTTTGCCATAGTAGCGATTCGCTTCTTCAATGTTCTGGGTGTAGCCTCCTGCAGGGGTAAATATAGAAGAGTCGTGCATTACGTCGGTAATTGCGACTAGGGTTGCAACCCTTTCAAACATTTGCTTGGGACCTTCAATGATCTCATTGTTGCTGTCGCGCAGCAAATACCGCGCAGCGAGTACTCTTAGGGAATTAATGTCAAGAGCCTTATCAACTTCATCGAGATCCTTCTTGTTGAGGATCTTCATCTTCTCATCGCGCACTTTACGCCTTTCATGTCTGTAGAGTATGTAGGCCTTGGCTGTATCGGATAGCCCCTCTTCAATAAGTATGGACTCGACCATGTCCTGTGCGTCTTCCACACTTGGAATTGTCTTTTCGCTCTGCTGAACTATCTTTTGCACTACCTTTGCACCCAGCCGCTCAGCCAGAGGGTAATCAGGCTTGCCTGTTGCAACGAGTGCCTTGTATATTGCGTTTGAAATTTTGGACTGCTCAAAATGGACTATGCGTCCGTCACGTTTCCGTATCTTTGCAATTAGCGTTTCCTTATTATTAAATTCAGTAACTCCCGCCATCCCAGATTGTATAGAAGATTACAGGTTCTTAAAGATTGGGAGCCCACATCATATAACTTTTTTTGGCACTAAAAAATGAATGCAAATTACTACTCGAAAAATATATAAGATTTTTATGAAAATTCACCTAAAAAACGAATACATAAGTTGCCAATTTATTAAGTGATAGGTATATAAGCTCTTGCGATAGGGCCTTAAACATGGCATAAGGTGCTCGCTTTAAGCATAATAGCAAAAAGCCGCGTAGCTGCAATAGATGCTTGAGTAATCGCAGTTACAAATAGAGAGGCACTGTGTGAGGCGACTTGCAGAATTGGCATATGTCCACACCTTCTTCTGAGCGCTGACCGCACGTTGTGCATACTGCAAACCCAATACTGAGGCGCAGGAATGGCAGCTCTTGTACAGTAGATTCTATTGCACTTTTCATTTCTGCTGGCGACAGCTTTGTCAGGTCAAGCGTTGCTGTAAAGCCTCCATTCAGCAGCTTGTCAATTGCCAGACATTCTTGAATTGAAGCTTTGCCTTCATTAAGGATATCCCTCCCATTGAGTGTCATGCCTTGAGAATAGCTAGGGGTATTCTGCGATTGCAGAAGAGAGACCTTGCCATACTTCTCAGAATCTAGGGTAGCAAACCTTGACCCACTGTCATCTGAAACCATTGCAATGCCAGCTCCTTCCTCTCCAAGCATCTTGCCCTGCCCGTTGGTCACTTCGGCAGCGGTCTTTAGCACTTTTTGAAGCACTTCACTAGAAGACTCTCCTAGTATGTTATACACTGACTCCCTAGTGCCGGTAAGGTTGACTGCTATGCTAGCTGTACTCATCTGCATCAACTGACTCGCACTTGCAAGCGCAGGCATCATCCCCTTTTTGATATAGTCGACGATTATTTTTTTTCGGAGAGACATTGCAGCAAGCGATGGTTTTATCATGAGCGCAAGCTTGGCGCGGAAGTAAGTTTCATCCTTATTCGATTCATATGCAAGTCTTGGCAAGTTTATCGAAAGCAGATGGAGCGACATAGCAGCTGTAGTTTTGACGTCTGCCTTTTTGATGCCATTACTTGCACGCACCTTGTTGTTCCCAATAGAAATCATGCCTCCGCTTCGTACTGCTGCTATGATGTGGTCAAGGCTGTCCGTCATCCTGCCTGATAGTGAAAGGCCAAGCCGGGGCATGGGAGTATTATTGACATATTTCCTGTAGCCATCCAAGAGTGCATTGAGCTGCCGGGCATCTAAGTTGTCAGTTTGCACTGCAATCGTAGTTACAGGTATACTGGCAGAATACGATGGAGCACCTGAAGAGGCCAGAAGCGCCCTTGCGAACCTAGAAGCAATGTCCTCTGGATCATTGACATTGTTAAGCAGCGCCGACACGTAGCCTTCGAGCACAACTTCTGTTGATGCTTCTCTTGAAAGGAGCGAGACCAATGCTGGCAGGGTTGTGACAGCATCGTCAGAGCTTTTAATTGGAGGGATCCTAGTCATATTCAAGAATTTCCCTTTTAGATCCAAGCCGCCTTCCAGCTCTGACAGGTCAATGAATACAGTATCGGGCAGTAAACCCCACACAGGAGTATTAGAAATATTGATCTCGCCTGCCAGATGCATATCTGCAATGTCCTTTGGCAGCATGTTGAACAGTAAGTATTCAGAAAAAACCGCGCCAGCAGTCCTTGTCATGACATACTCTATTCCGTTTCGGGCTGGCTCGTCTTGGGAAGAGAGCAGCTGAACAATATCTGAGGACGGGAGACCAAGCCGCGCTAGCTTGTTTCTATATTCCTCGTGGCCGTGCTCTATGAGAATAGAGTTGACAGTCTCACGTATGAGCGATGATGTGAGATAGGTTGTCTGGAACCTGTAAATCTTGTTCTCTACTTCTTCAGTGATCTTGTGGGCCTGCTCAAGCGGCAGATTGGCTTCCCTTACAAGTGATTGGATTATCTTGTGGGAATTGAACTCCTCAATGGTATGCTTGTTTGTCCTCACATACATCTTGCCACTCTCTATGATTGAACGCTCCTCGATCTGGCGGGCAAGGCTCAACACCAGTTTACCAAGGTTTGTGATAGTGTACCGACGCTCCGTCTTGTTGAGGGCAACCAGCAGCTGGCGAAGCAGCTTCCTCAGATGATAGGCAAACTTGCCAGACTCTTTCTTTGATTTAAAGCCCGCAAGAGCCTTTAGTTCCGAGTATGTTAGAGGTCCCTTTGCATTCAAAATTCGCAGAATGTCAATTCTGTTAGGGCTAGCCATAACAGAGAAAATCATCCTTACGCGCTTTGACGCGGATTCTAAAAGTCCAGCTTTCTTAGAATCTTTTTGATAATCAAAACTCGGTTGTTCCATTACGCCTCATATCTAGATAAATGATTAAAACTACTTTGTAAAATGTTTTTAACTAATTACACGATCCAATCTATATTGCTCAATCGATTTTTGGTCGACCAGCCTAGCTTTCAACTAGTACCTGAGTCTTTTCAGTTGGTACATCCTCTCGTTTTTGGGACGGAATGCTAGTTGGAACCTCTGGGAGCCTCGCTTTTGCCTCGTCCTCAAGTGCTCCTTCAATCTGGTTAAGGATTGAAAGCGCTTCTGTGTCCATTGGAGTCGAGATTCTGGCGTCTGCTTTGATATTTGCGTTAAGGAGCACGTCCGCAGTAACTGTTGAGACTTCCGAGAGTACTTCATTAGCGGCGGGAATGGCCCTAGTCAGATCCGTCTGGATACCTTTTATCATCTCAATTGTCGGATCTATAGTGTCAAGGATTGCAGCAAATTCGTTGATCGTACTGAAGCGTATCACTACTGCCTCAAGTGCAAGGCCAGTGTGTTGTGTGTTTCTTCGTAGGCGCCGCACATTGATCAGTTCGGTCGCAAGGATCTTTGCTCGGGCATTATTGCCTGTCTTAATGTTGGTAGCTATCTGCTCTAGAAAAGATGTCTCCATTGAGGCAAACTTTCTGTCAAGTAGCTTGAGGCGCCCAAGCTGGTTGTACACAACACCTGTCGCGTGGGTGATCTGGCTCATGAACTGCTGACGCTTCTCTCCTCCCGTCATCTTACTGTTACTACGCTCGATTAAATGGAAAAAACCCTAGGTGTCGAAGACAGTATACAAAAAACTATCATAAAGCTAAGCTACAAAAAAAGGTGTATCTTGCAGCAGCAATGCAAGAGACATACAAGAATCAAGACACTCGTCAGCGGCGATGGGAGCACAGTTCGCCTCTTAAAAGTAAAACAGTCAACTGAGATCTTGGAGCATGCAGGTGAGCTCGAATTAAGCCCTACGGTAATTGCATTCGTATTTGCTACCAGCTTTTCAGCTATAAAGTGCTATAAGCTTAGAGTTGAAACGATTTGTACGATGTGTACGATATGCGCTCGTCAGCGCCTACACCTAGAAGAAGGATTTCTGGCGAGCAGTAGTTGTATATGCTAGATCATTCAGCAGATATATAGAACAAGATAAGAACGTGCAGTTGGAATTACAAGAGAGAAAGAGATACGCATGTTTTAGGCAACAGGAGCAACTATTTCTGGAGCATAAGACCATGCTTGGAGTCATAGCCTGCAACCCTTACCTTGGTACCTATCGGTAAGTCGGCAGGCGTCTTGATGCCAGGTAGAAGTCCTGATGCTCTCAGGGGGGCATTGTCTAACTTGAACACTACCCATGCGTACGAACCGACATCCTCAAAACCTTCCGGCACAACTGCTTGGATGGTGTATGTCACAACGATGCCACTGCCTTCAAGATCAACTTGCTCAAATTTGTTCCCAGCACATTTTTCACAAAAGAATACAGTCTCCAGCATCAGGTGCCCACACTTTACGCATTTTTGAGCTAAGATCTTTTTCCTGTTTGCAGCCTCGATGAACTTTTCCAAGGTGCTTTTATGAGTTGATAATTTCTCCTCTATCATTTCCTATCCACTTTCTTGAATATATGAACCGCAGCGCTAGCACCAGTAGCCCCGAAATTGTGAGTGAGCGCGACCTCAGCATTTGGAACTATACGCTCGCCAGCTTTGCCAGTGAACTGCTCAAATACTTCGACTACTTGTCCGACACCTGTTGCGCCGATCGGGTGCCCTTTTGATTTCAAGCCGCCTGACGGATTTATTGGGATCTCGCCGTTAAGACGTGTTGCTCCATCCCTTACTGCATGGACAGCCTTGCCCTTTGGGAAGAACCCAAGATCTTCAATATCGATGATCTCTGCTATGGTAAAGCAATCATGCACTTCAGCAAAGTCAATATCCTTTGGACTCACTCCGGCCATCTTGTAGGCCTGCCTTGCTGCAGCCACTGTACTTGGAATGGTCGTAATATCTTCACGCCCTTGAACAGCTGCAGGCGAACCGCCCCTGCCAGATCCAATTATTTCGACATATGGCCTGCCGCTCTTTTTCGCAAACTCTTCGCTACATAGAATAACTCCAGACGCGCCATCAGAGAACGGACAGCAGTCAAGCAGCTTCAGCGGTGAAGCCACCACTGGTGATTTTAGCACATCGTCGACGGTTATTTTCTTGTGGACATGCGCCTTAGGGTTCATCAACCCGTTTTCATGGTTCTTGACTGCAACGTGAGCGAGGTCTTCTTCAGTTGCCTTGTGAGTAGTCATGTAAGCGCGGGCCATTGATGCAAAGAGCCCAGGGAAAGACGCACCGTTACCACCTTCATAGAAAAAGTCAGAGCAGTAAGAGAATAAGGTCGTGCTACGCGCCGTGCCAGTATGCGTCACCTTTTCAACACCAAGTGCAAGGAGGCAGTCATAAAATCCGGCTGCTACATTAGCATACGCTTCTCTAAACATTACGGAGCCCGAGCCACATGCCGATTCAATTGTAAGGCCAGGAACATGAGGAATTCCAAGGTTACTCATGATGACAGGTGCCATGTGGACCTGTTTGTCTGCAACTCCGAAAACATTTGAAATGTATCCAGCCTGGATCTCTTTTGGAGTAATTCCAGCAGACTCAACTGCATCTTTGGCCGCATTTAGCGCAATCTCTATAATGCTTTCGTTTAATTTTCCGTATTTCGTGCTGCCCGCACCAAGAAGGCAAACTTTGTTAGTTGTCATCTCATAAAAATTGCTTTTTTCTATATAAATAGCTTAAACACCCTTGATATGTAAGAATCATAGTAGATGTTTAGTAAGGAATACTTGATCTTTGTAGCAAGTCAGGCAGATATCACCCTGAACTTGCGGTCTTGCAATACTGAGTCACACATATGCACAATCAGACATTATTGTGTTTTTCTTTTTTTATGACGGACTTGTCGTTACAACCAAACTTGTATAACCTGCAGGTTGGGTGTTGCACGGCCTGAAGACATGCAGTATTGTCGGGTGTGTGTGTGGGTGTGTGTGTCTAATCTCAACACAATCATGTTCTGCAATCACAATACCGCCAACAAGGGGCAATGTAATTTCACCTATTACTAGCACGCCTTTTCTCATGGGTTATGAATCTAGCCACATCTTTTCAAGAAAGAGAAAACGTGGAACTCTATAACAGATTGGAATAAGCAGGCACTATTGAAATGTAAGGAGAAGGGTAGATTAATATGCACAGGTCTACGAAGATCTGTCTGCTTCTGCCTGCAGTAAAATTATAGTATAAGAAGAAGATGATATTGTTAGAAAGCGCGAATCTAAGAATAAAATATTTTATATCATTTGCCCTTCAACTGTACAATCCAATGCCTGTTGTTCAGTTATGATTGACTGCAAAATTCGTGGAAATTCTGTTATGTGGTACACATTAGCAAGATGAGTATTTGCTGTTGTATAAGAAGATCTTAATATAGTATCATCGATGGTGTTGTTGCTGCTCTTGCTGGTTGCAATACTATAAAGCACCATTTACGGTATTACACTTCTGCGATTTGTATGCTGGCGAGCAAGGTCTTTTACATAGCTATTGCAGCAGGAATAGTTTTCATTGCCATTGGCATAGCATCAAGTATCTATTCTAATGTGCCAGTAGATGTCCCACTTGACAACACTATCAGGCCTGGAACAGCGGATGTAATTACTCCTGATATGAACGTAGGGAGCACTGCAAGCATTTCGGTGAGCGGCAATACATTCCACATCGAGATCAAAGATCCGGATGGTCAAGTGATTGAGTCAAGAAGCGGCAATTCCTCCTTCAGTTACAACCTGACTGCACAAAAGGCTGGCGAGCACCGGATAACGATTAACAACACAGGCACTTCAGATCTTACAATTGCAGGTCATGCGCAGACAAAATCAAGCCCGCTGGGTCTGGTCGGCGCTCTTATGCTTGTAATAACTGGCATAATAACGATAGGTATAGGGTTGCGCTTCAGGCGCCACTAGTGAAACTCAGCCTTTTTGTAAGAACCAAGTATCTTGATGTAAGATGTCTTTGGTTTTATTGACAGGAGTGCTTCACATACAGCCTTGTTCTGTAGGTGACCTTCAAAGTCTACATAAAAGTTGTATTCCCAAGGTGTCTCCTTGGTTGGCCGTGATTCTATTTTAGTCAGATTTATTTTGCGTATCGCAAACTCACCCAAGATACCAAAGAGCGCGCCAGGGACATGCCGGACTGAAAATATGATTGACGTCTTGTGATTGTGGTCGTCATCCTGAGGATCGTTTTTTCTACTCTTTTTCTTTTTTGGCGATAGCACAAAGAACCTGGTATAATTGTTCTTTCTATCCTCTATTCCTTCATCCAGTATCTCCATACCATATAATTCTGCTGCTCTCTTGCTCGCTATAGCAGCAGAATCTGTCATCTTTTTTTCCTTTATT
>DATFBV010000050.1:0-12743 GCA_035253605.1 Nitrososphaera sp. | reverse complement strand
AGCTCAATCATATGCAGCTTCTAAATGTAAAACACAAATGTAGCAAGTTCATTATTGAATTTATGTTAAAGTCTGTTAATATGAGATATAAGAGATGATGGAAGGAAAAACTTGTCTTATTACTGGAAGCACATCAGGTATAGGAAAAGAAATTGCGATCGGTCTTGCCAAGATGAAAGCAAATGTTATCCTGGTTGGACGCAATAAGGCCAAATGCGAAGCAGCTATAGAAGAAATTTGCAGAAATGTTTCAATTGTCAGTAACAAAAATCGAGTCTCCTATCTTTTAGCCGACTTGTCTTCTCAGACATCTATACACCAACTTGCCAACAAATTTTTGGAGAGTCATGGAAGTCTTAATATTCTTATCAATAACGCTGGTGTATTTCTTTCTAGGCGCGTTACTACTGTTGATAATATTGAATACACATTTGCTGTAAACCATTTGGCACCATTTCTCTTAACCAATCTTCTTTTCGAAAGAATAAAGGCAAGTAGTCCCTCTAGAATCATAACTACAAGCTCAGTAGCTCATAGAGGAGCATACATTAATTTCGATAATTTGCAATTCGAAAGAGGGCGCTACAATGGTGTAGAAGCTTATAGGCAATCAAAATTAGCGAATATATTGTTTACAAAGGAGTTAGCAAGAAGGTCGACCGGATGTGGTATTACATCAAACTGTTTCCATCCTGGAGGAGTTAGAACAAATCTAGTACAGAGCAATCCTTGGTATTATAGACTAATTTGGGCAATCATAAACCCATTCTTGGTAAGTCCAAAAAAAGGTGCAGATACTGCAATATACTTAGCTTCGTCATCTAAGGTAGCTGAGATAAGCGGAGAATATTTTGTAAATAGAAATCCAGTCCGCCCTTCAGAGCTTGCTGATGACTATGATGCCGCCGCTAGACTTTGGAAGATAAGTGAAGAATTAATTGAAAATAGCAAAAAGAGTAATAATTAATCCGCACATTGAAGTACCTCGGATTGAATTACAACTAAAATCTGACCGCTAAGGATAAAAACTACAAAAAATGCTTTACAATTAATAGTATAGGGATGGAGATAATAGAAAGTACATAATAAGGAGAAAAAAAATGACACCCAAAATGAGGAGAAGACGAGTTAGAGATAAAGAAGAGGAGAGGAAGGCGCAGGAAGAAGAACGAGAAAAAACTAATGCCTCGATCAGAAGATCAGCGGGTCAAAGTGGTAGAAGAAGAACAGTAGGAGGAGGAGGAGGAGGAGAACGAGTACGTGGAAGAAGATGGGATTACATGACACCATTTAGCGGACGCAATTTCGGTCTTGCTTCTGAGGACTGGCTAAGAGGGTTTGATGAAACGAGACTGAAATGGAGCATGTCTTTGAAGAAACCATACAGGATATAGAAAGGATTCCAAAGGAACTTGTAAGAGAATATGAGACAGCTGCGGGAAGAATGGCAAGAGAAATTGGCCCTCTGGTTTATGGATATTCTTACACGGTAGGTGCAGATGAAAAGCCACAGTTCAGAGCATTTTGAAAATATTCATCCATTATCGCGGTCACTTAGAGGGGTAAAACCTGGAGCTGGTGCACCAATGCTTACAGCTGAGCGCGAGCCTTTGGCAGATGTTACTACCATCGATAAAGAGGTGAAAGTTACGGTAGATATGCCAGGCATTACCAAGCAGGATATCAAGGTCAGTGCATATGAAGGTGCCGCAGAGGTTTCAACGATAGAGAAAGCAAAGAGGAAGTATCATCGAGTCATAGACTTGCCGTCAGAAACTAATGTAGAAACTGCCAGATCTACTTACTCTAATGGCATATTGGAGATAATATTTGGTAAACAAAGCAAACCAAGAGAAAGAGAAATCAAACTAGATTGACATGCGATGAGGTGCTTTTGCTGTTTTCATCTGAGAACGTGCAACAGAAGGAGTGAATTTTTTATTGCCTGACAAAATGTCTCAATCGAATTGTAAATCCTGTTCAAGGAAGCGGGCTGGACGATTAAGCGCAAGGCCACCATCAACATATACTAATGTTCCAGTGACATAGCTTGCTTTATCTGATGCCAAAAAGGTGGCAACTTGAGCAACTTCGCTTGGCTGACCAATTCTCTTAATCGGAATCATATCCTTTTGCAAGCCATTGTTGTTATTGTTAGACCCGCCATATTGTTCATTTATGTTAGGAAATATAACTCCAGGCACTATACCATTTACACGTATCCCGACCTTTGCAAGCTCTAGAGCAGTAGTTTTTGTGAGAATCTTTGTACTTTCTCTTGATGATGTATAGAGGTCTACGCCTGATCTTGAAGATGTAAAGGGGTCCTTTAAAGAAGGCACACAATCTGGACAGTACGAAACATTGATAATCGAATAATTATTGTTAAGTGTATTATTACTACTCATCCATTTTGCAACTTCCCTTGTACTGATATATGCACCCATTACGCTATTATCCGAATATTCAAATTCTTCTAAAGTAAAGTATGGAGACACAGGCTTTTCTATCCCAATCTTGTTAGTAGAATTTACTCGCCGGGGACCAGCAAGGAATTCTAAATTGTTAATCAAAACGTCTATTCTCCCATACTTCCTAATGGTTTGTTCGACTAAAGACTCAGCGAGTTCTTTAGATGAGATATCACCTGCAAACGAAATTATACGAGAGTCCTCATCTTTGCCGCTAATTGCTCTCGCAATATTCTTGGCAGCATTATCAAGAGCTGTTTCATCTACTCCGCTAATCGCAACGCAGTAGCCTTCTTTGGCAAATTCTAGAGCAATGGCTTGACCTATGCTCTTACAGCCGCCGGTCACTACCGCCACCCTTTTGCTAGAGTCTCCTGCCATAGTGGATATTCGCCATAAAACTATATTAGGAGAATAACCAAAAAATGGGCATTTTATTGAATAAGTGGAAGTTTGCTTTATCATTATATGGTATATTGATAATTTAATATATTGAATAGATACAATGATAGTGATTTCTCTTTATAATAAGTCGACTATAGTATTTCGCGTTTTTACTGATTAAAGCAGACTGTCAGGATAAAACTGGATCTTCAAATAAGGCCTCCGTGCATATGTTATCTAACAGCCGGCGGCTGAAGAAGCGCGCAGTTCATGTAAAATCCTTCTTGAAGATTGTCTTTACAGTTTCCATCTTGCGATTCTTTGAAAATAATGAAAGATAGTGCTCAATAATCAACCTTCTATTATCATAAAGTACAAGTTCGACAGTTATTATAAACTCCCCCCAGCCCTGCGCCCTAAGAATGAAGCCCTCACTCTCATTTGTATTGACAACATCCTTATCAGGAAAAGTAGGATGCAAATGATAGACTACCTTTTTAATTTCCTTTCTGAATTGTGCAGGTTCTGTTTCAATAAGTACCGTCCATTGAAAATGCTGTTCTGAGGAATGTGTAATCAACCTCTGACTGGTATTTCTCACCATTATCTTTACAAGCATATCTTCCCCAAGCAAAACTGCTCGCCTACAACATAGTACAATTTGCTCTTATAAAGAGGGAGAATTGGATATACTTCGTTGGGTGAATAACGAGTAGTAACATAAAGACTAGCATTCATAATCATCATCATCCAACGATTGAAAAACAGCTGCATTGCGATAACAAAATAACAAGCTCACGCGGCGTGTTTTTGTTAAAAGCTGTTCATTAATCTTACACGTTTAAAGAAGCACGCAATAATACTTTGTATCATTAGCAAATACGGAGAGACTTTTCAAGATACATATGCATTGATGCATTGAAAGGCGGAAAGCTGTGTTGTATGCTATTGTTGTTGTTGTCGCTTGCTTTTTCCTCTTGCTCTTCCTCCACCGAGGTTATGCTTTCTTTGTGCTTTTTTCTTGTGTTTGCTAGAATCAGAACTCTTCTCCTTCGCTGCGTTTTTATCAACTTGTTTGTTACCTCTTGATCTTCCTACCATAGCTAACCTGTCTAGAAGAATAATATATAAACATAATGAGTATAAGTGGCCCTGTACTCGTCCGTGTGTTTGTATAATGATAATAAGACCGCTCTGTTTAACCCAGCAATATTTTGATTGCGAGATAATAGAGTCACATTCTATTAATCAGATAACTACTGCTCAAATTAAGGGGAATTATCGATGGCTATACCGTACTGCATGCACAGATGATCCAAATTGCTTTGAATTCATAAACAGAGCCGTTGACAAGCCAAAATCCTAAATCTATCACTCCAATCTTCAAAAGGTCGTCTTGTTGATACATGGGATTATTACGCAATCAAAATCTACGATCAAGGATATTACTATAAAATGCTTCTAAAATATCAATGATATCTTAATTCCAGAGGAAGTCACCTCTGTGAATATAAGCAGGGATTCCATACTAGAATCCAAGATCTGGTGGGACTCACAACTCCTGCTTTGCTCCCCAATTCCCCAAAGCAGGAGGGGCCGCCAGTTCTTTATGGTTTACGGTTTACGAAAGACACCTCTACTTGTATATTGTCTATATGCATCAAAATAAGAGTACAGCCCTAGTGCTTCAGCTGCTTTTTCATGCATCACCATAGCTTGGTGAGCCCAGATGTTCTTATTTTTGAATTTCTCCCATTACCGTTTTACAATCTTTTTATTGGATATTCGTCATTATCTGTCACATCATGGCATCATCTGGTAAACCTTCCGGACCGGGACACCTTGCCAATGATCCGTACCTATGCGATATTTGTGGCAGGGGGTTTCCTACTAAAGAAGAATATGAGACGCATAGGCTGCAACACTAGAACCTCTGATCAGCGTTTCGTACTGTGGACTTGACCTTTGTACCAAGGATCAGAAATGAAGCCAGTACGAGCACTCCGCTGGTAGAGCCAAACGAGATGAACCACACTAGTGGGTCTTTGCTAAAGACTGTGATAAAATAGCCTATGAACAGTGGCCCTAATATTAACCCCAAGTCTCCTATCATTCTATTAAATCCAATTCCGCGTGTAACATGTGATTGTACTCCTAATGCTACTCTAAAGTTTGTTTTGCCGATTCTCTTTACCTTCTCCTCTATCTGCTCTGCAGCCCAAGCAATAGACTGGCCAAAAAAGCCTGAAGTTATCCCTATCAAAGTAATGACAACAAGCAAGTAAACCATTGATGTGGATAACGGAATGATTGCAACTAGGACTCCGGAGATTAAAATTGCACCAAATAGGGGCTTTTGCATTCCATAGGATTGCGTAAGTCTCCCGGAGAAGAAAGAGCTAATCAGATTTGCAAGCGAAGCCATTGTAAGGATTATACCCATATCAAATACTGATAGATTCAAGCTACCATATGCGAATAGCGGCACCCCTGTAGTATAGATCCCTGAGCGTAGGAAGGCAAAGCCAAAAGTAGCAATGGCTGCAGTGTTAAGGTAGGCTGCCATACTTGCATGTCTGTTGTCGTGTTCATGCTCTTCTACCTTTTCAATATTGAACTTCCGACGGCGGCTAAAAATCGACATGATTAATGCTGCTCCAAATATTAGTGCCGCAAATGCAAAATACGGAGCGTTATATCCAAAAAACTCTGCAATAGGCGCTCCAACCACTGGCCCAGCTATAGGTCCAAGCATCAATATCGATTGATAGCTGCCAATATTTGTCCCACGCTTTGCTGCATCTGAAGAGAGGAGCACAAATGCAATAGCGGCACTGACATAAATGGACGATGCCACACCTTCCAACAACCTTGCAAAGAGCAACACCCAATAGCTGGGGGCAAAGCCTGCAAGGGTAGACGCTCCAATGAGAATTCCAAGTCCAAGGATCATTGTCCTGCTTAGGCCAAGCCTATCGGCAAGGAAACCGGATGGGACATCAAAGATCAATCGGCCCATAGCAAAACCTGCAATAACTGCACCAACGAGAAATTCATTTGCCCCAAGATCTTGCTTAGCGTAAAGTGTCAATGATGGCGTGACCATGGTAGAACCCATCATGACTACAAGGGAGACTAACGAAACTGCCAGTATGCTTGGCTCGATGCGCAGATGCTCATTTAGCTTGAACATTTTGTCACCAATATTACAATGAAATAGATTGAAAGTCAACAATCAGTGTGTTCTATGCCTAATTTATCTTTGTATGGCCTTTGTTCACAGAGGATGAGGCGAATCGAGACCCATCAATCTGTGTCCAGCAGGTTGCGAAGTGATCGAAACCTGCTGTAATCTTCAGTCAGTATTTTTGCTAGCTTTTTTGCAATATCGCTTACTGACAATATGCCAACCATTGAGCCATCTTGCTCTAGTACAACTAGTCGCTTTATCTTGTTCTCTGCGATTGTTTCAGCTGCAGTGTCAATAGAATCAATGGATTTGACTGTAACAAGGGGGGATGACATGATATGCCTAATCGCAACTTGATCAGCGCTCTTGTTCTGAGCAGTCACTTTCTTTATAATATCCCTTTCTGTGACTATACCGACTGGTCTCTTATTGCTGCCTTCGGTCACTACTATCGATCCAATTCTATGTTTAGTCATCAATTTTGCTACATCTAGCGCAGAAGGGTTCTCGTTGATGTCCATTGTAACGACTACTTTTTTTTGAGGCATTATTTCACTAACTACGCTCACACTATACATGAAGTTTCTTTCAAATAAATAAATATGCTCGCGCCCCTCTGTCCACAAAAAGGGGAAAACTATTGAATGGTTTTGCATTGATACTTTGATAGTATGTGGCCAGTGGATTTATCGCTCAAAAACTCTGCAAGGATTATTTACTTTATAAGTTTGGGTCACTTCGTGTTAAGAATTCTCTAGTCTTATTGAGGATGGTGACCATATTGCTATTGTTGCAGCGAGATCATTCTAATCTCAAAAACAGGATCCTCCGTATAGCAGACAGAAGAATGAACATTGTTTTAACTAACTCTTAACAGAGAGCCTATCTTAATATATACAGCTTGTAGCTGCTTTCTGTCTTCTCATCAACGTAGGTCCACCTTGTAGGATCAATATTCATTTCTATAAGATTTTGCTTACTGTCTAGATTTTCGTACATTGATTGGCCAACAATTATCTGCCAAGTCTTCGCTAGCGATATCATTTTTGCGGCCATGCTGATGCTTGAACCCACTATATCGATATGAGACCGATCTATACTCCTACCATAAAGCACGACTTGCACATCGCCGTAGTCGATCGACATTTTTACTGTTAGCTGTGGAAGCCCTCGGGCGATAAGCTCAGGATTGACACACTCTTTGATGATCCTCTGCATGTATTTTGCGCAGTCTAGTGCGTTATTGGATGCTTGACTGCTGTTAAATTCGGCAGGAAAAAGTGCTATAATTGCATCGCCTACATATTTTAGCACATAGCCACCATACTCTGAGGTAACAAGACTCATCTCTTGAGAAAATACGTGCAATATCGCCGCAAACTTGTCAGGAGACAGTGCCATGCTCATTTTAGTAGAGCCGTCAATGTCTACATAGAGTATTACGACGCCCACCTTCTGGTTAACTTTTCGTCTGAGAAAGCGCTTGCAGGACTCTGTGGAAAGGTCTATCTGTACTCCTCTATCAAGAGTCTGCCTTACCCGTGCTTGGGCTGCCTTAAAGTCTCTGGCTGGCGATAACAAGCCACTATTCATATTGCATTACGGCCATTACAATATATAATCTGACAATATGATAACAGAATGTATAATGAACTCTTTTTAGAAGCTTCTAAAAGTAATAAATATCACTATGTCAATGATCTTAAAAAATCTTAGATCTTTTTCGTGCCCCGCTGTTGTATCCTATAGCTGATTTATCATCAAGTTACTTATATGATGCAGATCAAGCGAGGCTAGATGTCTCTAATCGACAATAGGCGAAAGAAAAGAGGTCAGACGACATCATCGTCATCATCATCAATAATTGCTGAAGCTGAGCATATAGTGGCTGATCAGGTTTCCTACAATCGCCGGGCAGAGATTCTAGAGTACCTTAAGCTATTTGGCTACAAACCAGACAAAACGATCTTGCAGGTGCACATAGTCGGCTTTTTCAATAAGCGGCGAGTCAACTTAAGGTCTGTGGAACAAAGAGAGGCAACTTCTAGGAGGTACGGTGGTACGACCTTTGTAGTTGTAGGCAGGACGCATGATCCATCGATAATGGATTTGGTGATCAAGCCAAAGAAGAAAAGAGAGGAAACGAGCCCTGGTTACGTAGGCTATCTGTGGAAGAATAAGGATCCTCAGAAAAGAGCACCTCATGAAGTTATTCCGCTTGATTTTACTCCAGTCCATGTGCCCTACCCAGTGGACTGGAAGAATATCTTCGCCACCAAAGGATTCATGGTAGCGCTTCATGTGCCAGCATCATTTGCAAAACATAAGAACAAGTTATCACGAGCCCTCTACCGCGCAGGTAAGAATGCAGATGTTAAGAAGCCCTGGAATTTTATTGAAGAAATTAGAAGTAGCGGCTATGCACAGCAAGCAACCGAGGATCCCTTGAGCATTTTGAAAATCAGGCTAGCAAAGGGTGAGATAAGCTCACAAGAATATGAAAAGCTGCATCAGACACTGACTAGGTGAACCGCCGCTCCCCTCCCCCGCTCTGGCCGGTACTCCTTTTATTATATACTCAGAAGGTGATTACTTTTGTGCGATGAATTGGTTGAAGAACAGAAGGAGGATCTCCCGCCAGGATTTGCTGGAGATGCTAAAGCGCATAGACCGCGCTTATGGAATAGTAGAGTTAAATCAAAGTGAGCCAATGATACTTGAAACGAATAGAAACGAGCAGCTATTCCAAGTCCGTAGCAGCAAGGACAAAGGCAAGTTCTATACGGTTGATGCAGACATCAAGATGTGCACATGCCCTGACTTTAACTTCCGCTTCCTTAAGTGCAAGCATATCATTGCAGCCGAGTTTGCGTCTGGGATCACAAGCTAGAAGCAAAAATGGGACACGGGGCGATATGCTCAAACAAAAAATGTAGTCATAGGCTTGGATTACACCAGTATGACAGCAAAAAGAGGGCCTTTATATGCACAAAATGCAGGTGTGACAGGTACAAGTGATAAGAAATTGAAATAATGTGTCTAGAAGCAAAAAAATAAATTTCATTCTTGTTCCCCTTATGGTATGCAGGCAAAACTTGAGCCCTATAATGGGTCAGGAAAAAAAGTAGTAGTTTACAACACATATGCAGACAAGGGAAGGCTACACTTTGACGTATTCATACCGACTGACAAGAGTCAATCGACACAAGTGCCAGAGGAAATAGACGCCAAGGCAGTAGAGTACGCAAAGGAATTCCTAACGCTGATAGGCAAACCCTCTGACAACATAGCTGTTAATATGTGCGAGCGCTGCCACATAGACAATACGGACCTCTATGCAAGTGAGCTGTGGAAGCTGCCTGGCAAGGAAATATTTATTTGGCCTATGGAAGGGTGTCCAAAGCCCTCCTGATTTTTTTTATCAGGTAGATGGCCGGAGTACAATAATATTATTGATCTAACAGAGTTGTTAAGTCAAGTCCTTATATTATCCTGTTACACTCCGTCACAAATTCTTCTTCTTCATCATCATCATCATCAGTTCATTTTCTGTTTTGATTAGAAGATGGATGTAAAAAAAAGAAAGAGGGAACGCGCACGACAATTTTGTCGCTGCTAAATTTTGTACCTAAAAGTGACGATGAGGACGACGACACTCACTCGCGCTTTACCAGCACATAATGTGGAACATTAGCAAGTGTTGCGGGATATGAGGTTTTGTACTCCCAGCCCAATGCCAGTAGTTTTCTTGCTTCACTGACATCAGCTACTGTGGCGATATCTACAATTCGCTTACGCCTAACAGCAGTAGGGAGTTGAGTTCCACCCTTGTGCACATGTTCATTCCCATTTTCGTCTACCAACTTCCACTTGATTCTGCCCGTAGCCAGATCCTCGCCAACCTTCTCGAAGGTTATAGGCTGGTTTGGAAAGCCTGCTGCTTTACAGCGATTGCACTCTTGCATCTTTCTTTGCGGTTTTGATGCTTCCGCTTGAACTGTTGTTGACATAGCCTATTGTACACAAAATTAGCTAATAATAGATGGAGTACTAGAGGGAGAGGGAGAGTGCTCCTATCAACCCGCTCAATAAATGAACTATCCTTATCTTCTTGTCTGCTGCTAATGCGAATGAATCATTTTGAGCCAAATAGAAGGACATGCCAAGTTCTCTAGGCTAATACAGGTCTATTTGTTAGGGGAGTAGCATCTTTGACATGATGTTAGCAATTGAGACATATGGGAATGAAATACTAAAATACTTTTTGCATTATTCTGCATTGGCTAGAAGATTTGCTTTGTGCTTATGTCTAACATATGATGCATGCGTGTTAAGGGTTCAAGGGCCTCGCTACTCGGCAATTAGTTATTTTTAAAGTAACTCTCCAACTAAGAAAATGATCATTATGATGCCAAGTCCAACTATTGCTGCACTAGCAGTATAGACTATGGTATTTTTCGGGGTATATTTGCCCGATGCTATAGTCTTGTTGCTGTCTAAATAATTTTTGAGAGCATAAACAACTATACCCGTGCCCACAACTATCATGCCAATTCCCACTAATGCAGAATATTCATCTGCTGTTGCAGAAGCAACATTCCCTGCTGTGTCCGGATCTGCAATTAGTAGAAATTGTTGTACAAATATGCTAAATCTCTCAATAGCAAAACCAAGTCCGATCAATGCTATTGAAGTTCGCACCCAAGACAAGAAAGTACGTTGATTTGCCAAGTATTGTTGCGATCGCTGAGAACTGTCTTCCTCATCATCAAACATCTTCTGCTTCTGTATATAACATTGCCAATCATTGGTTATAACCTAGAGCAGGATCGCCAAGATTAGATTTGCGATGTTTGCAGAGCTAACGATGACAAGCCCTACCTATCTCCTCTCTCTCCATCTTGTTCAAAGTTTTGCCGTTCGTCTCAACAATAGAAGAAGAACAAAGTAATAAGAAGATCATAAGTTAAAATGCCTATTATTAGCCCCTAAATAGACCAAGACCGAAGAAGTTCGTTTATGGATTATGCTTGCAATATCATAATCAAAATTAAAATGCTTTCTAGTCTGTTTTTTGATTCATGTCTCTAGCGTGACAATATTTGCCCGCGTTGTATTCACATCAACACTTAAAAACCGGAGAAAATCAATCCTCTACCATATTATATGGCTGCCCGGAAAAATACGTCACGCAAGAAAAGGCTGATGAAGCGGACCAGACAAAATAGGCCAGTACCTACATGGGTAGTCATTAGGACTAACAGAAAGATCAGAACTAACCCCAAGCGCAGGCTATGGCGCAGGTCTGATGTAAACGTAGGTTGATATGAAAAATGGCGACAATAGAGGAGACTACTACACGCGTTTACACCATCAATCTTGGCAAGGCGTGGATTACCCCTGAACACAAGCGGACTGACAGGGTCGTAAATATGATCCGCGAGTTCGCCAAGAAGCATATGAAAAGCAATGACATCAAGCTCGACCAAGACCTAAATCGTCAATTATGGTCAAGAGGAAAGACTAATCCTCCAAGAAAGGTTCGAGTAAAAATGGTCAAAGAAGAAGGTGGAGTTGTTACAGTGTCGCTGTACGAAGATTTGCCGGCAGCGGCTACTACTGCCACCACTACTACGACTACAACAATTGAAACTTCTACTACAGCAGAAAAGAAAGAGTCAGATATAAAAGCTCCTGCTGAAACAACAACAACTACAGAGCAGTCTAAGGAAGAAAGGACTACTGAAGCAACCGGAAAATAGCCCCCGGATCATCATTTTTTGTATCAGGACATAGGCAGATGCCAAGCATATGCTTTGTGCCTGTTGATGTGGTAGCACACTCTGCAACTCAGCACAAATATATCGGTCCACGCAGGCAGAGAGGCTTGTCAACTATCCTTAGAGTATCCTTGAGCGAAGTGCGGCACGCTTAGATGCCTCAGAATCTTGTTTTCATATAATAAACATATACAATCAACCAATCATCTAAATTTAGATAACATAACTAGAATGCTTCTTCGAGGTCTCAGCCACTAAATTTTTAACTCCTCTCTCGTTAGCATAGATCATGATGGAGGTCTGTCCGGTCTGCTATAAATTTCTAAAGACAATTTATGACAAGAAAAAGATGAAAGAGATCAAGCTGATCGATAACCAGCCGTGCAGGAGCATATATCACAAGAAATTGGTCTACTAGATTTATTTTATTACTGTAGTGCCAGGACATGATGAAGAAGGATAAGAGGGAAAAATATGATAAAATGCCAAGCCTGACATCCAACGAAACCAATTTGCAATGAATTGATCGAGCTGAAATCAAAGACGCAAGTTTCACAAGATATTTAATATTCCGCATTTATCCCTGCACCCGTTCAGTTTGAGCTGATGAAATCGCCAAGACCCTTCACTATGTGGTCTAGGAAGATTTCAAAAACAAATGAAATGGGTCTCCATGGTTAGTGTCTACTGATATGGCAGCGTATTTGGAGACTTGTGAGATTAATCTTGTTTGACCTCGTGTTTTTCCTTGACCTTGTTGCCAAACGAATCTTTCGACTCTCGTTCTATCTTGGCTTCGTCGTCGTCGATCTTAACTTTTTCCTTGTATTCCTTTTCAGCCATGATGTTATACTTTATCCCTTAAGGCTTAAAGCAATTGTAGAAAATCTTACTGCTAGATTATATAAAAATAACCAA
>DATFBV010000049.1:0-4745 GCA_035253605.1 Nitrososphaera sp. | reverse complement strand
TCCGCAAACAGTGCCTGATTTTAAAGAACCTAGCATAGTTGGCCGCCAATTAGCAGCACTTTGTGAAGGTTGCATAGCGTTACTATTGTAAATCAAATATTTACGCTTTTTAAACCTTAGAACTGTAAATGATTGCTACTTAATTATGAATGACATATTAATTAGTAGAAATACTATATGAATATGCAATTCTTCCGTCGAATTTGTGAGTAAAACTGCATTTCATGTAGCAAGAAACCTACAGCAGAGAACTTAACACAAGTCAAGGTGGTAATGTTTTTTGATTTTTGATTCTGCATACCTCTTGGATACTGCAATAGTCATTTGACAAAACGTCCTTTAAGATTCGTGGTTAATATAATGGCAGGTATAGTCAGTGCCGCAGAAACTATGAACGGCAAACCGTCTATTCCTACAGAGATCCCATAACCGAACATCGATGCTCCAAATGCAGGACCCGCTATTTGTGCAATTCCTGAGACTGAATAGGTCACACCAAATGCACTACCTTGCTGATCTGCAGAAGATCTCAGGGATACAAGCGTGTTAACTGAAGCAATAGTAAATCCCATTCCCAATGGAATCATCGTAGAACTTATGATCAAAGCCGACAGGATTTCTGTTGTAATCGAGCCTAACATTGCTAGACCGGATGCAATTGCTATAATTCCTACAATGAGAAGTAACTGAGGAGAATATCTCTTGGAAAGCTTTGGGATCAGAAGACCTTGCACGATCACTATGACTGAGCCTATGTAAAAAAATAGTAGGCCCGCCTGGAATGGACCAAATCCAAATACCCTCTCTATCCAGGGTGTTGCAGTCCCATCCATAACAAAGAAGGCAACCATTGCAATAAAGAATGCAGCTAGAACTAGCTTAATATCAGATTTGTCTGCGACAGATTTGAATGTGTTCAAAAATGTTTCTTTCTTGGTGTTTTGTTGCTTCTCAAGTAGTGATTCTGGAAGCTTGATGTAGGCAATTGCAAAATTAGAAAAAGCAATTGTTGCAGCCACTAATGATGGGACTGTGTATCCATAGAGGCTGCTAAGGGTTCCGCCAATGGCAGGTCCAACGATCATGCCAAGGCCAAATGCAGCGCCGATTCTTGCCATATGCTTGAATCGGGCCTCTGGAGTAGTGATGTCTGCGATATATGCCATGGCAACTGGAAAGGTTGCTGCCATTGCACCTGCTGCAATCCTTGAAATAAATACTACGGTTAGATTGTTTGCCATCCCAAAAATAGCAAATGATATACCTGAACCTATCAAGCAAAGAAGGATTATCCTTCTGCGGCCAAATCTATCACTTAGACTTCCCCATACGGGAGTAAAGACAAACTGTGCTATGCTATAAGATGATATCAGCAGGCCGTAAACAAGAGGAGAGGCGCCAAAGCCTTCGGCGTAAAAAAAGATGTAGGGTAGTATCAGCGCAAAGCCGAGGAAGTCCAGAAATACAGTTGTAAAAAGGACCGAAAAGGTTGAGCGCTTAAGAGTCTGAACCATATTACTATGTTCATAATCTTGACAACGAAATATTCATGATCGTACAATTACTCTAAGAATATCCCAGCTTCGTAATTTGATGTCCAAAGTGTTTATCCTAAGGTTACATACCGTATCACGGGAAGGTCTCAAGTTAGCATTGCATAGTGTTATCAATAATACTTCGCAGAAATCAGAATCTACGGCTTAGTAAATGTCATTGAGGCGATAGTGTTTTGTTATAATTCCTTCTCCTTCCATGAAGACTCAGCAAGCTTCTTATCTATAGCCTTGAGAATCCATTCTTGGGGGGAACTCAATCTAATGGGTAAAAATGCATTGGCCTGTTTCACTACATCGAAGGATTCAATCCTAGATCGTATCGATTCAATTCCAATTGCATCTTCGCTCGCAAGCAACAATCCTATGCTATCTTCTTGATTTGACATATCAGACGATAATATCATGAAATGATCATCTAACTCTTCATAAATTTTCTGTAGCATTTTTTGGTGATGGTCTCTATCTTTTACTTTGACATCCAGGAAAAAGACGATATAGCCTTTCATTGCATCAGGATTAGGTTGAATAGAAAATTCAAGAATACGATTTCTTACCATTTTGTCAAGTCGCCTACGAACAGTTTTAGGAGATATTGTAGTTGCTGCTGCGATATCGCCTATTTCCATCCTTGGATTTTTTATTAATTGTTTAATTACGGTAAAGTCAGTTTCACTAAGCTTTTGAGATACTTCGCGGTTTCGGCTTCGAATTAGTCCCAGCAATGCGGGCTTCAGAGAGCTCAAGAGGAGTTCAATCTTGTCCTCGGTTCCTTCTTTTACTGCTATATCAAACCCTATAGCTCCTCCCATCACCTCAAATTGGTGTTGTATGTCACCTACCAAGTTAATACGCTCGAGAAGCTCCTGATTTAGGTTATTCTTTCTGAGGGCCAGAGCATATGTTGTCTTGTATCCCACGACTGAGGGGTTCACCTTAGCAAGAAATCTCTCGATGACTTTAGCTGCAAGCATTCTATCTACCCTTGACTTGACACTCTTTGTTGTCATACCAATGGTAAGACCGATACTTCTGTAAGATAACCTGCCATTTCTTGCAAGTAAGTTAAGGATTTTCAAATCTGTGCTATCCAGATTAACCTTTTGCAAACGCTGCTGACCATTATCGAGAAGAAGTATAGTCTTATAAATCGTCAATTCTCCCCTTTGTATCTTCTTTAAAGGACAACACAGTGTGACTCCTTCTCTTCTTACGATGCAGTTACTACTACTACTGTTCCTACCATACTTGGATGAAGCGTGCACAAGTAAGGATATTGTCCTTCTTTATCAAATGTAAAGCTGAATGTCTCACTTCTTCTTAGGACATCTGAGTCAAAAGTGATGCTACCATCATTTGATGATGATGATGATGATGAGGTTACTGTATGTGGTGATGAATAATCGTTATTTATCCAAGTCACTGTGTCACCAACCTTGATTTCAATAGGATTTGGATTATACGAACTCCTTCCTGAATTTCCCACTATGCTTACAGTAATTCCTTCCTGCATAGCAGGCAATGGAGAAGATGACGATATTTCTTCTTGCGAATTCTGTCCAGACTCTCCTCCTCCTCTTGCTCCCAACCATTGACGTATCTCACTGCGGATGTTTGGGTCGTTTTCCAGAACTTGTCCAATAATGATCACACTAGCTATGATGATTGATGCCAGTACTATTGCTACTACAGATAATACAGCTACCGCAATTTTTAGGATCATTGTATGTCGTAGAAATTCCCAAATAATCTCATAAATTATAGATCATAGCTGCAGTCCATATAAGACCCACACAATTCATTAAGTGTCCTAAATGAATAGTTCAAAGTCAAATATAGGCAAAATATATCCACGATTTCTACCCTATAGATGTATGGCATTTTCTTATACGCGACTGTAATATGGACAGTCAGTATCAATGATGGACAACTAATTTCATACCTTGCTAAAATGTAGATCTGAAGTACGATCATGTATAAACATTGAGAAAATAATCTAATAGCTGGTGGTAAATGAATGATAGAAAAAAATCACATAGGTGAAAATGGGACAACAATTGAGAATGCTACAACAACGCTGAGAAAACAAGGACATGCAGGTGGATATTCGTGCAAGGTGTGCGGAAACCCTATTGATACGCATCCTCCTGATGACGTGCACAAGTTCTCTTCAGTATATCAATGCTGGAGATTTGATTGGATAGAGAGGAATTATAAGTGTCATAACTGTGACAATGCTACAACGCTTTATTGGCATCCTAAAGTACATAAAATTCATGATTATGCAACCCTACAAGAAATAAAGAGTAAGATTGACAAAGACAAACCTGGAAATAGCACAAAAGTATCTCTTCTAAGGATGACAGGATACTAGGTAGCAAATCTGGCGCATCTGACTATATATGAAAATAGATCTCATCATTCAGGGGGCTGAAGACTATTGAATGAAGAAATAATACCTTGCTGTGAAAGGTGTTTAGAAAAAGTATCAGAAATATTCCAAACAACAGGAAACTATTGCCTGAGTTGTTGGCAACAAGAAACCCATCCTAATATATGATTTGAAGCAGATAATAAATACAGGTAAGGCAAAAGATAACCTTAAAGCTTACTTTTGAACACCATAGGAAAGATGATTCCTATTCAATATGCGCCTTGCTTGCTTTGTCCAGTAGTAGTCAGAAATCAGCTCTTTTCATTTTGGAACCGCATCGCGGGCAACTCCCGCCTTTGAACCTCTGACCACAAGCTATGCATGCATAATTGATGCCTCCTCCTCCTCCACTACCGCCGAACAAACTACCAAATCCTCCTCCGCCAGTGTTGTTGCCCATCATTCCCATACGTCGCATTTGCCGCCTGCGTATGTAATAGCTCATGGCTATAAAAACGCCAATTATAGCGACAAGAGAGAGTGGAAAAGGCAGAAGGAATGATAATGTTAGGCTTATGGCAATAGATATTGCTATCCATATCATCTGGTTCTGCAGGAAATTTTTTGTGTCAGCATTCATTATTCATTATACACCCGTCTTCTCCTTGTTAGGTACACTTTGGTCTTACAGGCGTAAAAACCTTGTGTAACACGGATGTGATTGGTTTTAGTCCCCAGCAAGCCAACCTTTATGAAAGTCACTTGGCTCATATTTTAAAAGCACCACTAGCAAGAAATTAAAGTGATGAACTGAAAGG
>DATFBV010000048.1:0-7567 GCA_035253605.1 Nitrososphaera sp. | reverse complement strand
AAATCATCAGATACTGTAATTGATGCACTGGCAGATGCTGTCCTGCACGATAAATTCTGGGGAGTATCAGCTGAAGCTGCAAAGTCGCTAGGAGCAATCAAGACAAGCTATGCTTATGAAGCGTTGAAAGACTGCCTTGCAGTCAAGCATCCAAAGGTAAGACGTGCAATTGTAAAGGCGATAGGAGAATTCAAGAAAGAGGAGTCACTGGAACTGATTAGGCCATTACTGCAGAATGATGAGAGCTATTTTGTCAAGTCTGAAGCCGCGACTGCGATAGGCAAGACCAAGAGCAAGATTGCCATTGACATCCTGAAAAAGGCTACCGAAACTACCACATTTCAGAATGTCGTGGCACAAGGGGCAATAGCAGGCCTTAAAGAATTTACTGGCGACAAGGAGGTTGCAGAATTTATAATTGAAAAAAGCAAATACGGAAATTACCATAGGATAAGAGAAGCTGCTACTTTTGCCCTTGGCAGATTTACAGATAGCCCTGGCGTCTTTGACCACCTAAAGACTCTGCTGACTGACAAGTGGTTCAGAGTCCGCATAAATACATGTAGAGCACTTGCGGATGCTGAACTGATAAAGGCGATTCCTGATCTGACATGGGTGATAGAGAACGACCTAGACTACAGGGTAAGGAGGGTAGCTGAAGAATGTATAAACATCATAAGAGGAGCAACAAGGAAGCCAAAAGAAGTCGCACTTATGAGAGATGAGCTTGAAAACCTCAAGTCGAAGAATCTAGAACTACTGCAAAAAGTGGATAGGTTGGAGCGGGAGCTTCGCTAACTTCCGAAAAGGATTGCCAATACAATGATGGAATGGATTATGCGCAAGTAGTCAACTTCCAAGTGTCTCCATAGTTCAACCATAAGTGTGAGAAATGAGCTATAGCGTAAATTGTTTGTTGTAGAGGAGGAACTGCTCTTCTTCTTTTATAACGAATTTATCGATAAATGATGTTACTTGTTTGCTGTTGTAACATACCAGCTGCAGACTGTCAAATTTACCATCTAAGTAAAGGTTCGTTATGAAGGAAACAAGGTGGCGGAGCGAGCTTACAGACGCAATATCAAGATAGACTATTTGCAGTATGTTAGTCCTGTCCCAGTAACCGTACTTGTTGATTATTGCAATGCCATCAATGGGCAGGCTAGTCACAATCACACGTTCTTCTTTGACGAAATTTAGAAGGGTTCTACGGTCAAAAGTGTACCAGTGCCACGACTTGACATATTTCTTTCCAGATAGGTGGTAGATCTTGGACTGCTGAAGATACTCCCAAATAGCATTTATATCATCAACACTCGCAATTCTTGCATTTGACTCTTTGTGCCTTAGTGTGCTTAGTGCATTGTAGTACATCCACTTTGACACTACCCTAAAACCATTCTTTTCCATCATGCTCTGCGATGCAAGATTGGTTGCATCCACTATCGCAGATGCCTCTCGGGTGCCTTTCTGCCTGCCATATTCTAGCATTTTTGCGAGGAGCATTGTTGCAATGTAAGACCGGCGATGATCAGGATGTACTCTTATCCCTTCAAGCCAGATGCCTTTGCCTTCGGGACAGATAGCAACATGTGACATTGCAATCTTCTCGCCGCTGGACTCGACTACAAATAACTGGCCATTCTTTTCGGCGTACCAATAGTCCCATACTCTATGGATATAGTCGCCCCAGCTGAAGGTATTTATGCAAAAACTTAGGATCTCACCCTTGTCTGATTTTTTAGCTGGTCTGATCGTTATCATCAAGTTTACTTATAGCAGCTGGCTCCATCTTGTGCATAAGAGTTACTATAAGTTACTTGTTGTTCTTAATAAATTAAGAGACCTTACTAGTGAGTAAATATCTTGAATATTATGACGACATAGTAGTAATGCGCATATGCAAAATGCATATATCGCTGGCATGTTTTGTACGCAGGCTTGAGATTGTTGTTTGGTTGCAGCCCAATCAGGCAAGATAGATCATAGCATAGAACATTTCAAATGCCTAGGCGTTTAGTTGATGGGTGCTACTCTAAATCTCTGCTTAAAATAGATCTCCGGCATTGCATCGGTCGCCACAGGATAGTCTTGTATATTGGCTTGAGACAAGGCCTTTGATTCGGTAAATACAGGTGTTTAGCCTATCATGTAATAATTAAGTGAGATAATTTAAGGCAAAAAACTGCCAATTAATGGACAACAGGGGCCATACTTTTACTTGCTCACTGCCTTTGCTGATGACTCGGGGTCTGCGGTAATTACAGAAAGCCAAGGTTTCAACAGGTCTGGGTTAAGCTTAACTAGCTCTACATTTGCATCTCTTAGCAGCTGTGTGCCGTCTTCAGGGTAATCGGCAAGCACCACTATCCTCTTTATGCCTACACTTATAGCCATCTTGCTGCATTCTAAGCAGGGAGCAAAAGTGGAGTAGAGCATGGCGCCCTTTGTGCTTCCAGCGTTGCCAAAAAGCGCGCACTGCATTATTGCATTTGCCTCAGCATGAGTACACATGCAGCGATCAAGGCCTTCGCCGGATTTGACCTCGCCCTTTGTTCTGGCAAGACAACGAAGACATCCTCCCTCGTAGCAGTTCTTTACCCCTGGCGGCGTTCCGTTATAACCTGTAGCTATCTGCCGGTTGTCCTTGACAATTACTGCGCCTATATGGCGGGTGAGGCAGTTTGAACGAAGCTTGGCTATTTCTGCCTGCAACAGAAAATATGTGTCCCAGTCGGGTCTCTGCATTCTCTAGCAGTAGTAACAATTACTATAAAAATTAATGTATTATTTTACGAAGTAGAAGCTGCATCTTCAATAACATATTTCTTGTATTCTTGTTGCTGGTGCACTTGCCTATCTTCTTACTGACGCCATTGAGACAATGCTTGCGTAAATACCAAGCAGATCCCTTCTGCCTTCATTTTTGTTGAAAAGTATATGTCGTCCATCTTTTCAAGGTCATCTTGACATAATTTTAGAGTCCTTTCTTAAGAAGACGATAATATACATAGCATATAGGAATGACTTTATTTGTAGGTATAGTTGTAGAGCTGCCTATAAGATATAGATAGGCAATAATAGGTTAGATTCTTGTGATCAAGAAAAGTTTGGACGAGAGTTTTATGATCCAAATTGGATTAACTATGGGAAAAATCAAGAAGATGTGAGGCGGTAGATCCCTAGAGGATCTCACTTGTTTATGGCTTGGATATAATAGTGAGCGAGTTTGAGTAAGAGGCTAGGTAAAATGCTGTGTTTTGACTGGGTGGCTTGCTATAAAAATTCTAGTAGTGGTCAATCATTAGTCTTTTGTGTCTCAGCAGCAACTCATCCTTTGCCAGACGTAGGCTTATCAACCCTATAAACACAGTCATAGTCGTCAGCCCTGCCACAGCGTACCATTCCATTATAAGACTCGAACCTCCATCGAGGCTGGGCACCTTTTGCTGACCCTCCATACAGAGTCTATTGCGATCAGAGTAGGAACAGATCCAAGCGCATTCCAACCGATCGACCCACACATTGTTCTCATTTGAAGTATGTTAAGAGCAAATGGAATAATTAACTCTGCTAAGATCTATTTTGTAATTATCAGCTGCAGATCATAATAATTAGAATATGCAAACAAGATCATGGACGGTTTTGAGCAGTCAAACAGGAATATGATAACCCATAACCGCATGTTACCAGAGGCAGGAAGTTATATCCTACCAGTAGACACATATGTGTTGTACACAGAAATAGACAAAAATAAATTATATTTTCAGTCTATTTGCTGTTACATTTTCAAAAATTTGGAAACGGCTCAGAGCTAGAAAGCAGTCATCATTACCATTTCCATAATAACAGCGTGTCTATTATTATATCAACCTAAAGATAAACGTTAAGAACCAGGCTGGCAGGTTTACTCATACCAGTTGATAAAGAATTCTGACGTCGCCAAGGCTATGCGCGACCTTGGATTTCTCACAGAAATAACAGAAGAGGATCCTAATGTGCAATTTCGAGCTCGTGCCTACTATAGGGCTGCAGACACGATCGCAAGCCTGCAAGAAAACGTTACCGACATATATGGCAGAGACGGTGTGAATGGGCTACTAGAGATCCCGTCGATCGGTAAAGCGATCGCGTCGAAGATAGAAGAATATCTTAAGGGAAGCAGGATTCAGCATCTTGAAGAACTAAGAGCAAAGGTGCCCATCAACATAGATGAGCTGTATGGTATAGAAGGCATAGGCTCAAAGACAATAAAGATGTTCTACGACAAGCTGCAGATAAAGAACCTAGCTGATCTAGAAAAAGCTGCGACTGAGGGCAAACTGAGGACCTTGCCTGGGTTTACCGAGAAAAAAGAACGAGATATCTTTAAGCGGATTGAATTTTTCAAGAGAGGCAAGGGCCGCCTCATAATTGGAGAGATCTACCCGCTTGTGAAGCAGATTGAGAAGCGTCTTCAACATATCGCAGGTGTCAAAAATGCAGTTGCAGCTGGTTCGATCCGCCGTATGAAAGAGACTATTGGCGATATTGACTATCTAGTGGCAGCCAGCGATCCTAAGAGAGTGATAGATTTTTTTGTCAAAATGCCGGAGGTACAACAGGTTCTTGGCATGGGCCAGGCCAAGGCATTTGTAAAGCTTGCCAGCGGTATTGATGCTGACCTACTAGTTGTGCCTGAAGAAAGCTGGGGCGCGGCTCTTCAGTATTTCACTGGAAGCAAAGAGCATTCTGTTCAATTGCGCAAGATAGCGATATCAAAAGGCCTTCGGCTAAATGAGTGGGGTGTTTTTAAAGGCGACAAGCGTATCGCAGGAGCAACAGAAGAGGAAGTATACAAAACGCTAGGTCTACAGTGGATCCCGCCAGAGATGCGAGAGAATGCCGGCGAGATAGAGCTTGGAAGGCAACACAAGGTACCTAAGCTAGTCGAGTATGGGAGCCTGAAAGGAGACCTGCAGGTACATAGCAAAAACAGTGACGGGACGGCAACCATAGAAGAGATGGCCCGCGGTGCTAAGGCATTTGGTCTTAATTATATTGCAATCACTGATCACACAAAGAGCCTAGCGCTTGCAGGTGGCCTTGAAGAACAGGAACTTTTGGAGCAGGCTGACAAGATATCGCAACTCAATGACAGACTAAGAGAAGAATTCCGTATCTTCTCCTCAGCTGAGGTCAACATTATGAAGGATGGCTCGCTTGACATTCCAAACACGGTCCTTGACAAACTTGATATCGTAGGTGCTGCAATACACTCGCATTTTAACCTGCCAATTGAAATGCAAACAGAACGACTGACAAAAGCTGCCAAAAACCCAAGCGTCGATATTCTATTCCATCCCACTGGCAGGCTCATCAACAGGCGTCCTGGCTACCTTGTCAACATTGAGAAAGTAATTGAGGTTGCAAAGGATACTAACACAGTTCTCGAAATTGATGCACACTATGACAGGCTCGACTTAAAAGACGAATATGTAAGAATGGCAGTAAGAAATGGAGTCAAGCTGGTCATCGATTCGGATGCGCATCATCCTATTCATTACTCCTTTCTTACATTTGGTATAGCGCAGGCAAGGCGTGGCTGGGCTATACAATCAGACATCCTTAATATACTGCCTGCACACAAGTTGCTCAACGCATTAAAGTAAATCAATATATCATGTATGTAGAGATACTTTATCCCTGTGCGCACGACATTTGAACAGGATGACTTGAAAGCAAGGAAAATATTTCTTGGTGTCTTTTACTTTTGTGCCTTTGTTATGGCATCGATAACGTTCTATGCCATCTATGTAAGCCTTGGAGAATATTTGCAGACAGGTAGGGTCATAATAGGCGAGGTGTTGGTAGAGACAGAATTCCCATTCAAAGGGCTTGCCAAGCTCACCACCTATTTGATGATAGTGTCGGTGGTTGGATGGTATTGCGTAGTTAAATTGGGTGGAGAAAAGGTAAAAGGTATTCCCCAATGGCTCAAATCTATCCTGCAGTTGATCGTACTTGCTATGGCAATTGTGTCTCTCTACGAATTCGTATACAACTTTATCGTATGGAACTCACTGATTACTTCAGATGCGATAAGAGGGGTAATGAGATTTGATGATCTTAGTGTAGAATACCCAAACCCCGAAACTCCTTGGAACTTAGTATTTGCGACCAAAATGTCCCTTGCTGCATTCTTGATCTCAGCTCACGGCTTTTATACAATGTCCAAGTCTGAAAAAAAGTCAGAATAGCTATAATTCATCTAAATGAGATCATTGCATGCTCGTAAGCAAATGTGCCAGTCTTAGGCAGATTTTACTCTCATCCTTATTTCAGCTGTGTTACATATTACAAAGATGATGATGTTCTTAAAGTCATATATCCTAGTCTACGATTAGCGACTCGACTTCTCAAGTCCAGAGAGCTTATGGCGCAGTATATACTACAAGGCAGAATGAATACAACCATATCTGATATGGTTGTGTTATGACCTTCTTACCTCAGTTTCTCCGATACTGTGACTTAGTTTGTGTGAGATGACTGCAAAGCAAGCAGTGCCATGCTGCAAAATCATCTAGTTAGTATTTTACTTACTTTATGGGTTCAACAATCATTATCATTCCTAGCTTTGGGCCAATGCAAAAAGTGATCTCCAAAAGAGTATATACTTTTACCGTTCTTGAGTTGTAGGTCTTATCAATATCTCATTTACATTTACGTGATTTGGAGCTTGTACTGCAAATACGATGGCATTTGCGATATCTTCTGCCTGCAGCGCCTCCATTTGCTTTGTCCTTTCAACATATTTTTCTAATGCCTTGTCAGTTATTGTGTTTATAAGTTCTGTAGCCACTACTCCTGGCTCAATACACGTAATCCGTATGTTAGACCTCTGGCTGAACTCCTGTCTAAGACCTTCGCTTAATGCTGTAATGGCGTGCTTTGTAGCACAATAGACACTTCCTGCAGGATAAACAATTCTTCCAGCTATAGAAGAAATATTGACTATGTGTCCCGAGTTTTTGTCCACCATATGTGTAATTACTGCGGCCGTGCAGTAAAGGACTCCTCTGATGTTGACATCGATCATTTTGTCCCACTCCTCAACCTTGAGACTCTTGAAAAAGCTAAGTGGCTGAAGACCAGCATTGTTAACAAGGATATCAATGGTGCCCCACTTTTTCATGACAGCATCAGCAAATGCGTCACATTCTGACTTTATCGTGACATCTAAGTTTTGAATATAAACTTCTCCTCCATTTTTGATGATCTCACTTTGCAATGATTCTAGTCTGTCCATTCGTCTTGCGCCTGCTGCAACTTTTGCACCAGCCCTAGATAAGGCCAGAGCAGTAGCATAGCCAATGCCGCTGCTTGCTCCTGTAACTATTGCAATTTTATCCTTTATCATCTGCGCTATTATCGTTCATTCAGTTTCTTATATGTTGTAATATGCTTTTGCCAATAGGCGTCAAGTTTAAGTACAATGCTTACAGTTTTAAACTTGTGTATTTATGAGCCTCGATGACAGCGATGAGCTGGCCTATCTTTGGACTAAGGTAAAGTTTATCCAAAAATA
>DATFBV010000047.1:0-7544 GCA_035253605.1 Nitrososphaera sp. | reverse complement strand
ACTAATTTTTCTTTATCCAAAGTGGCAGAAGCTAAATATTCTGTTTCGCTTACACCAAAGTTACCCTGAACTCCTTCTAAATGTCTCATCTCTCCTAGTTCCATCATTTGCTTGCAGTATGGCAGATTTTCTGTTGTTATTTCAGTAACAAACCTAATCTTGATGCCTCTTGTGTGAGCAACAATAAGGCGTTTCTTCATAGATTCAATACTCATTACAACAGTTGGACCAGAAGCATCAATACAAGTACTATAATTATGCAAAATATTAGAGAAAGTCTGATGAATTACCCTATCTATGTCCTCAGGGTTTGTTAATACCTCTGTCTTTTCATCAACAATCTGCAATATACTACTCATCGTATGCTAGAGGTATATAAAAAATTTAATAACAATATTTTATAACCTTTCTTAAAGACCGTTTACTACGCCTATGGCATCATTAGCTGCAGAGAAGAAATCTACAAGTAAAGAGTTGTGAATCCGATCTATAGTTACATTAGGACGATGAAGAATGTACTACGATACCTGCATCGACTGGATGTTAATGAGAACTATCGCATCAAAAATAAGACAAAATGAGACAAATTTTATAATGTATCTAATCGACACATTGATGACAGCTAGTTGGAACATCCTGCAGAACTTCTCTTCATTCTTGCTAGTATTGACAGACTGACATTGCTTTCTGAAATAGCGATCCAAAATCGCAGGTTGAGCCAGCTTACAACCGCGCTGTCAGCCACACCACAGGAAACTTCAAAGCACTTGACTCGTCTACGTGATGCAAAGCTCATAGAGAAGGATTCTGATGGGTTGTTCAGTCTTACTGCTTTTGGTAAGATCATCGTGAACCTTCTACCTTCAATTAGATTTGTTACTGAAAATAGAGAGTACTTTTTATCACATGATATATCCTCTCTTCCTCTAGAATTCATAGAGCGTTTGGGAGAGCTGCAAGAAGGTCAATATGGAGAGAAAGTAGGCGCTATTCTCGTACATCTGCAACAAGTTGTACAAGATGCAGAGGATTACATCTGGATGATGGCAGATCATCCTCTTGGGGGTCAGGAATATGTTACTAAAAGTGGAAAGCTTGAGAGCACCAGCTCAGTGAGATGGAGAGTAATTATTCCTGCTGATAGCAACATTGAATGGACAGAGCTCCGAAGAATTGTTGGAACCCATAAAGGCAGAATTGCATACCATCTAATAGAAGATCCTAATGACATTAAGGCAGGTATATCTCTCAATGAAAAGATAGCAGGATTAACATTTCCTAATACAAGAGGAAAACTTGACTTTAACAGTGGCTTTAGAAGCAATAATTCGATATTCCGCAAGTGGTGTCAAGACTTATTTGAATATCACTGGAGCAAACCCGGAAAAAGAATGCTTATCTAGAAGGTTTGTAAAAAATTTAGTGTTCTCAAAAGAAATTTTGAAGTTCGGCCAATGATTCATCATAGTTAATGAGGAAAAATTAACTCTCATAACGAGGTCATGGTTCAAATCCCGCCTGACCTATTTTATCCATCTGGTTAACTATTACGGCATTACATCAAATCATTTCCATTCCCATGCTATAGTAGTAAGATTTCCTCTCTTTTCATCTATCTTATCTTTGTAACATATGCATTATATTGTTTAGAGAGGCAATGTCAAAGTAACAAAGTAACATATCTATCTGGGATAACCCGAGAAAGATGGTATGACTGACGACGAGTATTCCTCTCACATTTATTTAGATACTGCAGCATCCACGCCAGTTGCAGATGAAGTGATTACCGAAATGTTGCCGTACCTAAAAGAACGATATGGTAACCCGTCCTCTATACACAAGTTTGGTCGAGAAACAACTAGAGCCCTACATCTTGCAAGAAAAAGAGTTGCAGAGATGATAGGTGCATCATCCCCACGTGAGATCACGTTCACATCTGGTGGAACTGAGGCAAACAACCTTGCTCTAAAGGGCACAGCTATACATGTCAAAAGCAAAATGACCAAGAAGAATGTGATAATTACAAGTAGCATAGAACATGATGCAGTGCTTGAGCCATGCAAGGATCTAGAGGATAGAGGTTTTGTCACTATGCATCTGCCGGTGACAGGCGAGGGGCTTGTCAGGCCATCTGAACTGAAAAATGTGATTTCAGATAATGTGGCACTTGTCAGCATCATGTATGCAAATAACGAGGTCGGCACAATCCAGCCAATTAAAGAGCTTGCAGAAATTGCGCATCAGGCTGGTGCGCTCTTTCACACTGATGCAGTACAGGCTGCAGGAAAGCTGCCCTTAAATGTCAAGAACCTTGGAGTAGACCTGATGTCCCTTTCATCTCACAAGATAAATGGACCCAAAGGAGTAGGGGCACTTTACATTAGATCCAACCTAAAGATATTGCCGATAATTCATGGTGGGGGACAAGAGTGGTATCTGCGGTCGGGTACAGAGAATGTGCCAGGCATTGTAGGTTTTGGCAAGGCATGTGAGCTTGCTAACAAAAGGATGGTGCATTACCAAGAGCATGTAGTTGGCCTGCGGGACTATGTAATTGAGAATGTACTAAAGGAAATACCGCGGTCCAGATTAAATGGTCCGCGTACTGAGAGGATCGCAAATAATACACACTTTACATTTTTTGGAGTAAATGGAGAAGATCTGGTAATCAAACTTGATGAAAATGGTATTGCTGCCTCCACTGGGTCTGCATGCTCGGTTAAGAAGCAAAAACAGTCACATGTTTTAAAGGCAATGGGATTTTCATATGAAGAAATTACTGGCTCGCTTAGGCTCAGCCTCGGGATGCACAATACAAAAGATGAAGTTGATAGGGCAGTTAATATTCTCTCAAGTGTTATAAAGGAGCTTCGTGAACTTTCGCCATTTAAGAGTAAGTATATGGTCGAAGGTAGAAAAGAGTTAAAGTAGTAAAGTACTTCGCAGAATTATCACGAAGGCTGCCATGATGCTTTAAAACATTTTTGTCTAGATGATAATAATATGTGTTAGAATATCCCTCAAGTTATTTTCTATTTTTTCATTGCTGTCTTATCAACAATTGACTTAATTATGTGCATGAGTTCAGTGTGAGTTTCCATATCTTTCTTCTTCGTATAATAATACAATTCGTCTGTAGACGCATGATAATCTATGCCTAAATTTTGACCCAGCTCAAGGCTGGCTCCGTGATTGCGTTGCCACACTATGTAATGTAGGCTTATCGCAAAGGCGGATGTATCAATTATGAAATTTTTCGAGCTAATTATTACTAAAATTTGGTAAATGGCCCCTTAGTTTGACAATACTTTATACGTTTATTAACCCCCTGTCCTCATGATCTAATTGAATTTTGAATGAGAAGAATTGACGATTTAGATATTAAAATCTTAAGCGAGCTTGCAAAAGACGCAAGTATATCTGTTCCAAAGCTTTCTAAGAAAATCAATGTCAATTCGTCGGTAGTTTATAGCAGAATAAAGCGCTTAGTCAAAGGAGGCCTTATCAAGAAATTTACAATTATCATAAATGATGAGGCACTTGGCTTCAGCGTCAAGGCGCTCACTGGCGTTAACATGGATTCCAAACTAAGAGATAATGTGCTCAATGAGCTATTTAGAATCTCCGAAGTAAGAGAAGTGGCTGAAGTTACTGGCAGATTCGACATCTTGGTGACAATGAATGCACACTCGCTTGACGAAATGCACCAATTAATTTCAGAAAAGATTGGACGTATTGAGGGAGTGCAAAAGACAGAGACATTCATTGAGATGCGCAAGACAACCCGTGAGCTGGCATATCCGACATCGATTGCAAAGTAGAAAAAAGTTTGAAGATATAAATAACTAGTAATTTCACTTTACTCTCGACACTGAGCAATTGACAATACTTCGCCAGATAACAGTTGGCAGCAAGCTCAAGGACTATTACGAGCTTACAAAGCCCAAGATCTGGTATCTGCTGGTTTTTACGGCATTTGGAGCAGCGCTTACGGCTTCGTTTCTATTTGATATCCCTATAAATCCGTTAACGTGGATACTTTTGCTAGGTGGAGTAGCAGCTGGCTCAGCGGCTGCTGACACCCTCACCGGATATAACGACCGCGACATTGATGCAATAATGGAGCGCACCAAGAACCGGCCAATACCATCAGGGAGGATATCTCCGAGGAACGCCCTAATCTTTGGCCTGATATTGGCAGCAATATCGCTTGTCTGCGCTTGGTTTATCAATATCTGGGCATTAGGTTTAATGGCCTTTGGCCTCTTTGACAACATCCTCATTTACAGCAAATGGCTTAAACGAAGAAGCCAATCGAATATAATACTAGGCGGCTTTTCAGGCGGCGCTCCTGCGCTGATAGGGTATATTGCTGTAACGACTCAAAATATTGAAATAGGCCTTGTGATGGCCGGACTTGTTTTCCTCTGGATTCCAACCCACATATGGAGCCTTGCATTGCATGTCAAAAAGGACTATACCAGGGCTGGTGTGCCGATGCTTCCAGTTGTGTCATCAGAAAAGTTCTCAGTCAGGGTCATTGCCGGCACTACATTGATGATGGTGATGTTCAGTGTGCTTCCCTTCTTTTTCAACCACTTTGGCATAATCTATTTAGTTACTGCAAGCGCCTTTGGTATAGCCATGATAGCATTATCTGTCTGGCTGCTTGTCAAGCCAAGTGAAAAAGCTTCGTGGACTGTGTTCAAGTTTTCAAGCCCCTATCTGACTGCGCTTTTTATTGCATTCATGGTTGATGCTTTTTTCAAGTAACTTTTCACATTCATACAATATTCTTGCAATGACTACATGTGCCTCAAGCGCAATGTTGCTGATAGAATATGTAGGACCCAAGGATGTTGTGATGTTCTCTGAAAAGTGACCCTTTGCAAAACCGCCTACCACAAGGCTAGAATGGTCTGCGCTTTGAGCATTTTCCGCCACTTTTTGAGCATTGCTTTGGACGCCAACAGTTGATAACCCAATGACCATATACGGCTTGATCATGTCAACCAGATCCGGAAACGTGCCATTGGACATCTCCATTAAAATATTCCCTTCATTGCTTTTGATTTGATTGTCTCTAAACAGGCTCGCCATTAACCTTTCAAAACGAAAGTATGACTTGGGTATACGTAAATTGTCTGCAATGGTGATTATCTTGTCATTTATTGTGTGAACATAGACCCTGAGCATCCTATTCATAAAAAGAGGCGTTGATAGAGCTTCCATTAGGGCAAAATGGACAATATCTGGTCTGCCGCGCTTCCAGCTATATGGCAGCCGCTTCATTGCGGCGTGATGATAGCTCCTATCAAGTAGAATTTCTGATGATTTCAGCTGGAGCCTGCGGGAATGATTCCTTACAGCGGCATGGCTGGCAATCTCATCTGGGACAGCCTCAAGAGCCGCCTCGGCAATAATGAGCGTTATCGTACTAGTTGGGCAGGCCGTGTCCTATATTAAGGAGCGGCGCCAGCATGTTTTGTAAATATTTCTGCCCTTCTGGCGTACACTAGTTTTTGCACTTCTTTTGTAGATAGTTCAAGCTCAATGTCTGCTTCACTTCTATCTTGGGCTGTGACTAAAATTTCACCCGGCCCAAATTTCACTCTGCCGATCTCTATTGGCACCGTCATATGAAGGATCTCAGCAAGAAGATCAAATATTGCAGGATATGTAGCATTATTTTGATAGATGTAGGTAATTGTTCCATCACTGGATAATGCATCTTTTTCAAGCGGAAGAAAAAAGGAAGTAGATGATATTGAATCAATGATCCTAATAGCCAACTGGGCAAGCTCCACCTGATTACTTTCATTGGCATTATTTTGTTGTTTGAGCTGTGCATATTTTTTCGCCAGCTCCTCCAGTTCATCAAGCTTTGCCAATAAAGGTAATGGTTTTTTAAATTAAATAACAGTTACCAAGGCTTATCAACTGGACAAACATACTTTATTTCATAAAGCGTTGAGCAGGAAGAAGGAGAAAGCTAAGCAAATAGCAAGAGAGCATATTGATCTACTTGTAGAATATGCTCTACATGAGAAGGATGATCATCTCGCCGCAAAACAGGCTCGCCAAGCCAAAAAGATAGCTATGCACCAACGCATACGCCTGCCCTATAAGATAAGGCAGCTTTACTGCAAAAGGTGCAAGACCTTTATAGTACCAGGTCGAAGCGCTCGGGTAAGGGTCGGAAGGGCAAAAATAAGGGCTGTGAGGATTACCTGTCTAAAGTGTGACCACACCTATCGCAAAATCTTGGCATGGAATAAGGATTTATAGGGGCTAAGGAAATTCCCGAACTACTATATGGCCAAGGTTTATGATGTGCCTGCTGACAAGCTGATAGCTAAAATGGCTGATCAGTTGAAAAAGGACAAAAAAATAGATCCCCCAACTTGGTCGCAATTTGTCAAGACAGGCTCGCATGTACAGAGAATTCCCCAAAATAAAGATTGGTGGTACGTCAGATGCGCTTCTCTACTTAGAAAGATTTATCTTCATGGTCCTATCGGAGTTGCCGACTTGAAGGTTGCCTACGGCGGCAGGAAAAAAATTGGATACAACCTTGCCCACCACCAAGATTCTAGCGGCGCCATCATTCGCAATGCCCTTCATCAATTGGAAACATCGGGATACATTGTCAAGGTACAACACAAGGGAAGAATAATTTCAAGTGAGGGCATGAAAAAGATGGATAGGTTAGCTACTGAAATCCATAAAGAGCTTGTCAAGACTGTGCCGCAGCTCCAACGCTACACATGAGACTATGTCGGTCTCACAACCCTCTCAACCAAATGATGAGGAAATAAGAAGGCGCGAAGCCGAGGCTGCAGCCATGCGCCAGCGGGTTTTGCAGGTGGTACTCGATCCTCAAGCGCGCCAGCGACTGATGAATATACGGCTTGTCAAACCGGATCTTGCACTGACTGTTGAAAATTACCTTATCAGTGCTGCTTCTTCTGGCAGGATCAATCGCCCCTTAACTGATGATGAATTGAAGCAGCTTTTGTTGCGCACCCAACAGCCAAAGAAAGATTTCCGATTTGAAAGGCGCTAAGACATCTAGCTAGCCTGATTTATATATATATGTATATTCGACAGTTCAGACATGAGTTAACTATTTAAAGTATAAAACGTGCTTGCTGCTCTATGAAGGCAGCAGTATTTCGAGAATACAGCAAGGATCCTACAAAGATTGTCAAAATTGAAGATATCGACGTTCCTAAGATAAAGTCTTTTGAAGTTTTGATAAAGGTTGAGTCGGCGTCTTACAACTATAACGATCTTTGGGCTATATGGGGTGAACCAGTCAAGACGCCGCTTCCACATATTTCAGGAAGCGATGTGGCAGGAACGGTAGTTGAAGTTGGCCCCGATGTCCAAAAGATCAAGGTTGGCGACAGGGTAGTTTCGCATTCTAATTTAAGCTGCAGAGTGTGCTATGAATGCACTTCCGGTAGGGAGTATGACTGCATTGAAAGGCTTGTGTGGGGATTCCAGACAGGCCCATTCTGGGGAGGATTTGCTCAGTATAC
>DATFBV010000046.1:0-14471 GCA_035253605.1 Nitrososphaera sp. | reverse complement strand
GCTATTGTCATAGCTGGTGAGACAGATAACCATGAGGACATTGTCATAGTGCGTGCTCAAGAGCTGACACGTTTAAGATTAAGATAAGGGTTATGGATTGATGATTCTGTAAAATATTGACACCTCTGTTTGAGTTATCCTGTAAACCTAAAATTAACTTCCTAATGTAGTGGAGTATCGGCAACAATAAATCACAAGGTATGTCCTGTTTCTCTTTTATTACTATTCTTGTTTGCCCTTGCTCTCGTAGCTACTTCATGCTGGCATGCCTACATACTACCTGGAGTTTAGCTTTAAAGAAGATAGAGCGCCAATGGTCTAATTCTTAAACAAAACCAATAAATTGATTGACAACAGATACCAAGATAGTGCAAAGTGATAACAGAATCCCAAGATGGCTTGTAGAAAACGACCCATCATGGGAGAAATCTATTGATTCAGACCTTGGGACGTTACGATGGACTAAGAAGGGCACCCAGATACAGGCTATATGTCATCCAACGAGTATTTTTTGCGAGATTGTTGGTCAAATGGATGAAGGGCGCAACATTTCAGATCTTCTCAGCAGAACTCGCATGGACAGACATGCAACACTTGTATCAGGCATTGGCGACATCACAAAATATCTTTCAAGCAGATACCTGAACCCTAGCATGAATGGACGACAGCGGTTTGACTTGAGAAAGACTCCCAAGGATTGATATACTTTTTTAATTATATCTTACCTCCCTCTCAATCCTGTGATCAATAGACTAAAAGGACTTAAACCCTAGTTGGATTTTTTCAAGCAATATAAGAGATTATACCTAACAACCCAAAGAGGGACTAGTTCTAGATGCCAAGGATCTCTTTCCTTCTCGTGAGTTGCAACAATTAATTAATTAACACCATGATCAGTGATTTATCTATTGTCGTTGCAAGATTCAATTCAAAAGCTGGCCAAAGAAGCAGTAAAACTTGTTAAAGGAGCAAAGGTGGTTGGATTAGGTAGCGGAAGCACAGTCGCCTTTATTGTAAAGGAGATGGCTAAGCTTCAAGATAAAGAATCAATTGAATTTATGCCAACTTCGCTACAAATCAAACTGGAGGCAGAAAGAAGCTCGCTTAGGCTGGCTGACGAAAGTAGGATCCCGCATACGGACATCGTATTTGACGGTGCTGATCAGATAGATAGCAAGTTTAACATGATAAAAGGAGGCGGTGGAGCGCTCTTGCGAGAAAAAATCCTGATTTCTGCAGCAAAAAAAGTGGTAATAGTGGCCGACGCCCCCAAGTTTGTGCAGTCTTTCAGCCGGCCGGTGCCTATCGAAGTGCATCCAATGGCACGCTCAATCCTCTCGAAGAAGTTAGTAGAAATAAGTGGACGACCTGTACTACGCACGATTGACAAGGGTTATCCTCTTGTAACTGAAAACGGAAATCTCATTTTGGACACATCCTTTCCTTCAATAACCGATTCCGAAAAGATGGAAAAAGAGCTAAAGAATATCGCTGGAGTGCTCGAAGTAGGGCTCTTTACAAGAAGGGCAGATATTTATTACAAAGCCAAAGACGATGGCTCATTTGAGACGATATCGTTTCAGTGAAGTTGATAACAATTAAACACTTTCACAATTCCATTCTAGTTTAGAGAGATAGCTCCGGAAGGACTAAGCAGCCTGCATGCAAGTCATCCAAGTTCTAAGGAAACATATTCGAGTCACTTTGACTTTATAAAGATATTTTTGAACGTATCAATTAGCAATGCTGACCTTCATTATTGGGATTGCACCGTGTAGCCTTTTTTAGAGAGAGCTCAGAATATTATGAACTCCTAGTGAGACTATCCTTATTTTCCGAATGATCTGACACAAGCTGTTATGTCATTGTGCTATGTGTAAAAGTACGATTGCGCCCATCCAGTTACATTGTAAGTCGTAATTGAATGGCTAAGACATATATATTTTAACGGACGCCGTCGGCCTCACAGCTATATGGTCGAGTCTATAGATGATCTTAGTTATCCATATGTAGTTATGAAGACACAAGAAAGAGAAATGCTGTAGCAGAGGAGGAAGACTACACTAAACTTCCTAAGTGTTAGCAACAGGTCGCGGTATAAACTCCCCATGACCTAGAGCTTCTGTAGCAACCTGGCCCTCCTCCATGATGATATTGCCTCTTACAATTGTCATGACAGGCCAGCCGCGTAGCTTCCAACCATCGTAGATGGTATAATCAGAGTATGACTGGAGCAAGTCAGGTGTAACAGTCTTTACAAGATCTAGGTCAATTATTGTCAGGTCTGCATCTGAGCCTGGCTGGATAGTGCCTTTCTTTGGATACATGCCAAAGATCCTTGCTGTGTTGTAGCTAGTGACTTCGGCGATTCTCTCGATCCCGATTCTATCCTCATTCACGCCTTTGCTCAAAAGCACGGGCAGCATTGTAGCAATACCAGGAAAGCCAGAAAGAGCTGACCAGATGTCGCCTTTTCCCATTTTTATTTCAAGTCGATTTGCAACGTGATCTGTGCCAATTGTATCGACTATACCGTTTCGCAAGGCAGACCACATGCTTTGGAGATCGCTTTTTGAACGTATCGGCGGTGTGACCTTAGCTGTCAAGTTTTCAAACTCAGTGGTATGTGTCAAGTAGTGGGGGCAAGTTTCAATGTAGTAATTGGATTGGCCTTTCTCCCTCTCAGCAAGTATTGCATCGATTGCAGCAGTTGAGCCAATATGCACAAAGTACAGGTTAGCACTACCGTTCCTTCTCCCAAGATCAGAGATCTTGGCAATGCTTTGTGCTTCAGAAGAGGGAGGCCTACAATAAGACCATGCCTCAAGATCGGCCATTCCTTTTTCCTTGGCTATGCGCATATGATCTGAACAAACTACAGGATTTTCTGCATGCACTAATATCGTGGAATTCACATTTGCAGATTCCTTTATAATTGAAGACATTAGCTCATCTGTCATGTTGACTAATCCATCACTAAATCCATAGATATCTGGCTGCAAATCCATATGGATGCGATTCAAATCAGCTCCAAGGTTCATGTATACTTTCACTGAATTAATGCCAAGCTCCTTGAGGTAGGGAATATCTCTAATCTCATCCTGCCGGAGGATTGAAGCATGGATAGAGAAATCGATATAATGGTTGCGTTTACTTGCGTGCAATTGTTTGATTATGTTATTATCTTTGCTGTAGCCGTCAAAAAGCCTTAACATCCTTATCATTGTAGTGACGCCCCCTACAGCAGCCGATCTTGACTCTGTTCTTGCAGCTTCATTGATCGGAGTATAGACACCATAATGCACGTGCGGATCGATCGCACCGGGCAAGACAAATTTTCCACGTACGTCTATTTTTCTTGAGGCAGAGACATTGTTGCCAGAATTGGCAAGTGACTTTATCTTGCCATCCTCAATCATTATATTTGTATGATGTATTATTCCCACTCTAGGAATGACGGCAGAAGCATTCATGAGTAGGACATCACACGAGTTCTGCATCTAGTCCATGATACACTGCAGCCGAGCACCATAATATCTTATGCCTCTCAATCTTTGGATGTTTTATATTGGGAAATGTTAGGCTGAATATATAGAAGGGGGCTGGTAGTTCAGTGGTAGTAATGCTCGCTTCGCAAGCGAGAGGTCGCGGGTTCAAATCCCGCCCAGTCCATCGCGTTCAGAGTCACAACCACTTTAACCACAATTTTAGACTCCCTCATTGGTATTATCTGATTTGTAAATATCAAAATAAACTTTGTCGCCTACCTTGATATTCATATCCTCATATTCCCGCATCGAAAGCTTGATTGTTGGAGATTCATTTTGGCTGCCTCCTACTAGGCCGGGTATATTTGCCATTATTTTAGGCATATTTTTCATTAGATCTTCAATAGAATTGAACGTGCCTACTCCTGGCCCAAATTGATTGTGGGTCTTCTTTTCTTGAGACCTGTACTCCTTCTCATCGCTAAATGTCACATAAACATAGTGGGAGCCTTCTTGTGGTGATTGGATCTTTGCAACGATGTATTCCTTCTTCATTCTGAGATGATTAGTTTGGAGTGATTATTACTTATTTATGTATCATAGATACATATCTCCTAAAAATAGTTGTCGCAGTGCTATAACAATAAATTCCAAATTTATCCTGCAGAAATGCGTTTGTGGAGATACAATTGGATATGACAGAACGTGCTAATAATAATAAGCAAAAATTACTGCTCAACTGAAATCAAAGCCGACCCTGAATGAGCTAATAACGGATTAGGACAGTCGCAAGTTTGACCATGAAGAAAAGGATTCTTTGAAGCTTATAGTTATCCAGGATAACAAGCCCTCGAGATCTATCATTTTCTTTTCCGAGAGATATTATTACCTCTTTGCCAATTCAACGCTGTACAAAGGTCTGCATGTAAATGAAGTACCAGATAGTAAGGAAGCTTGGTTCCGGCGGGTTTGGCAATGTCTATGAAGTTCAGGCTAGCGACGGAAACATCTATGCGATGAAGCTCCTAAAAGATCTTGGTACAATCAACAAGCAAAGGTTTGAAACTGAAATTAAGATACTTGTTGAGCTAAACCATCCTAACATCGTAAAGATCCTTGAATGGAACCTTGGCGGTGATCCTCCTGATTTTAGCCCATGGTATACCATGGAATATCTTCGTGGTGGATCCCTTAGGAACCACATGGATGACAAATTCAAAGAGGCCTATGTATTCCAAAGAAATTGGACCATCAACAGTGTAATTCTACCTGCTTGTCATGCACTTGCACAAGCCCATAGTGTTGGGATATATCACCGAGACTTAAAGCCTGATAATATCATGTATACGAGCAGTGACAAGGCACAAATAAAAATAACCGACTGGGGTCTTGGCAGAGATATAGGGAGAAAGTCGATTGCTCTTACAGCGTCACTAGGCCAGATAGGAGGTACTCCAGGTTACTGTGCACCTGAACAGTGGTTTATGTTAGATATGGTAGATGGACGGGCAGATATCTACTCTTTGGGAGTCATATTTTATGAAATGATGACAGGAAGGATGCCCTCTATGTATGATCAAAGAGACAGGACCCTGAGAAGAAGAAAAGTTGTGGAGCGAGCTTCCAAGTACCATCCTACCATCACTAAAGAACTTGACATGTGCATATTGAAGATGCTTGAGCTGGAGGCTGAAAAACGGTACCAATCGGTATGGCAAGTAATATCTGAGATTGAGTCGTTGCCTGATGCTAGATATTACTACTAGGACTCTTGGAAAAGAGATCTTATCTGGGCCAAATAGAAGATCTTTTATCTTCTTCGAGTTCATTGAATTTTTGTTCTATTATATGCCTGCAGTAATTTTTCGTCGTCGTTTTAAACCATATTGCTTTGGCAAAACATATGGCTGCTTGCATCACGTGCCTATGCAATAAGGTTGTGCTCTTTTATTCGTGGCAATATTTTGTGTAAAATGATCGATTCATGGTCTGCTGCAACTTCAAATGAAACCATTAGAAGTGAATGGTCTCCCTTATTTAACGCGATAGAAGCTCTTTTTACTTTCTCGTATAAGGCAAAAGTGTAAATGGTTCTGCCGAGCTTTTCCTCATAGTCTTCTCTTGTCTTCATTCTTAATACTGCCTTTATTATATTAGATTCTATCTCATCGTTTGTTAATAGCACTTGGACTCGTGGATTAGATTTTGCTGCTACTAACTTGCCCATCTTGTTTGCTATTGCTGCAAAGCGAATGGAGCTATCTAGCTCCAAAATTTCATCGCAAATTTTTTCCTCATTCTGCATTGCCAATAGTAAAATTATGGCAAAACATCATTTTAGTCTTTTAGCACGCTAGCAAGTTAGAAGCTTAGCTTCTTTCGACAGATAGCGAAAAGAAAACGTTGTCATCACGGACTCCTCATAAATCATACTTGGTTCTGTCCGTGGTATGTGTTTCTTGAGTAACACCCTGTCAGCAGGTAATAACGCCTGTTAGTAATAAATCATGGCGAATTTTGAACAGAATTCCTTATAATGGATAAGTCCTCATAGTTACGCAGAAATTGGATAAAAAAAATGGTATATCTCTAATCGTAGAGGCATCTCCTTTTATGAGTATTTCATCTGCAATACGGGGGACATCAATAGCACTTGCGCAAGAAGACGTCTCCTTAGATGAAGCCGGAAGCACGGTATCTGATGTTTTAGACAGCCGCCATGATGAGTTAGATGACCCTTACGCCCAAATCGATCAAGACTCCTCGGACACTGTAACCGCAAACCCGAACCTGACAAAAGACGCAGTCTGTTGTTTCGAAAGGGGATTAATCCTGGGGGTTCTTTACTCCTCTACTCTGGAGGACTGTGAATTTTTTCACGAACGGTTAGAAAGTGTAATTTCTGAGTGGAAAGGGTTTGAAACACCTCCTGGTGCTACTTGTTCTTTCGTTTCTGGACATAAAAAAATATTAAATGCGAGTCACGTAATTGAGGAAACACAAAATCGGTGAAGATGATGAATAATTATAGCGCAAGTAAAGTAAAGCTGGTGAGCTATTTCCGTATCACCATGGTAGCTGTTATGTTGTTCTTCTTAGGTTTAACTATGGTTGGAACAGTAAGTGTGGCCGCTGGTCCAGTATCCAACTCCTCCCAAATAGGAGGGCAAGAGCTTGAAGAAGAGCAACAACAACAACAGCAGCAGGGGGAATGGTCGCCATATCAAAATGTCACATATGGAGTTAGCATGCTTTATCCTTCTAACTGGACACAGCAGAACAGTACAGAAACTGAGGAGGACGATCGCTTTATTGTGGTTTCTCAGTTCTTCTCGCCAGTGGAGACAAATGGATACTTTGCAAATGTTGTGGTAGCAATAGATAATATGCCTCAAACCACTAGTATTGAAAGCTATCGTACTCAAAGTATTGATATTTATAGACAAGATCCAGACTTTCAAGAATTCCAACTTCTTTCATCTGGTGTGGGCAATTTTACTCTTGCAGGGATGCCTGCATACAGTCTAGAGGTTACATATATGGATCCAGAATTCGGACCACAGAACATGCTAGAAGTTGGAAGAATATTTGAGAATAGAGTCTATTATATACAATATTTTGCAGACCCTCCAATTTATCAAAAATATTTCCCAATAGTACAAAGGATGATTGAGTCATTTCAAATTACACCATAAAGGGCAACGGTGAAGATATAGGCTATGGCGGCGATGGAGCGATGGGGAAGTTCTAAATTTCTACGATCCCGACCAGGATGGACCGAACGAGCGCCTACATAATCTGATCCTAACCAGACTATCAAGTCCACCCACAGCCATCCCCTTAAAAAGGAAGACCATAAACTTTTTGCTTATTGAGCAGCGGTATGTCATATAACTCACTTATTTTTCTCCTGCTGTTGATCTAGGGTTTATACAAAGCTTTATAGCTCATAGAATGCTGTCTCTCCATTGCACGTGATAGGGCAATGTGAGCAGTGCGGATTGAGAAATGTCGAAGTAAGGCCCACAAAGATTGAAAATAATAAGACAAGAACCTTGTGTAATCAATGTAGGCCTGCAGACGGAGCATATGCCTATTAGAATCAGTACGATAAGGTGAATTTCCAAACCATCAAAGAAGATTGCTATTTATTCTCTCAAATTAGAAACCTGCCTTTTTTAGTTTAGAACCACAATTGGGGCATGCTGCCAGGTTGTGCTTAGTTCCGCAGTTTATGCAATAATAGCTGACGCCTTGTTTTGCAGAACCCGCAGCCGATCCAAAAAAGCTCCATGCATTAAGACCCATCTTTCTCATCTGTCTCTGCCTGATGAAGTAGTTAATGCTGAGGAAGACCCCTATTATGGCAACAATATCAAATGGAAATGGAAGGATAAAAGCAAGGGCAAGGCTGATAGCAATAGAGATTCCTATCCACATCAATTGAACCTTGAGAAACCTTTTTACGCTAGGATCCAACGACTATTGTGTTAATTGTACACCCTAAAAATGTTTTTGTAGATCTGCCGTTAAAGATCACCACTGTCGTTGTCCTCATCATAGCCTAGCTGTGGTTCATATTAATTGAAGCAGAGCCCCTCAATTTCTCAAAGTTGCAATTTGTTATGTTGTTGAATCATTTCCTATGTTAAACTGACAAGCAGGAGAGAAGGGCAATTACCCCTTTTTGTTTGGCACTGAATAAGTGAGTGAGTTGTTTTTGCAGTTACATCCGACGCCCTTTTTGCACAGATGCTTTCTTCTTACATCTTGAACCACTAGTTCTAAAAACTTTTTATGATTATGATGGTGACTGCGATGATTAATCCATTTATTCAATGGTTGCTTACTTTCTTTTCAAAAGCACAAACAATAAAACTAAGCCTATGTTTTTTCTCTAATCTCATGAAAATTGAAGTTTTGTAAGTTATTAAGCATATTCACTGAACCGATAGTCTTTAAAATTCCAACAACTCTTCTCTCTTTAATTGATTTGAAATTCCTGTTCGTATCTCCTGAAGCCTTGAGCGTTGACCTTGCCTACGTCATACGCCAGGAGGGCAATGATGTTAGGTTCTACATACAGAGTGCAACGGAGAGAGATGTGGGCGATGGCTTTGTAGAAAAGGTCGATTCATGGGAGAACCATACCGACTGGGCAGATGTGGTTGTTTTTGACGATATTGGATTTGGCAAGGTAGCAGAGAGGCTAAGATCTGAAGGTAAGAAGGTAATTGGAGGAAGCCTATATACAGATAAGCTTGAAAATGAAAGAGAATTTGGACAGCAAGAGCTTTCAAAGGCTGATGTCTCCGTGCTTCCAAGCTGGAATTTCTCGAATTTTGATGACGCCATACAATTCGTGCATGAAAACTCTGGCAGATACGTCATAAAACCCAGCGGAAAAGCACAGAGCGAAAAAGAACTTCTCTTTGTCGGTCAAGAGGCTGACGGCAATGACGTGATTAATGTGCTTGCGCATTACAAAAAGAATTGGTCAAATAAAATAAAGGCGTTTCAATTGCAGCAGTATTCCTCTGGTGTAGAGGTAGCTGTGGGCGGATTCTTCAATGGAAAAGAATTCATCCGGCCTGTGAACATCAACTTTGAGCATAAGCGATTGTTCCCCGGAAATATTGGTCCTAGCACAGGTGAGATGGGTACTCTTATGCTGTGGATACAGAAAAGCAGGATTTTTCAACTAACGCTTGAAAAAATTGAACAAAATCTTGCCGCCTCAAGCTACGCCGGCTATATTGATGTCAACTGCATGGCAAATGGAACCGGCATTTATCCATTAGAGTTTACGTCGCGCTTTGGGTATCCTACACTGTCTATCCATATGGAAGGGGTCACCAGCAAATGGAGCAAATTCCTATATTCTATTGCATCCGGAGAAAAACCGGAATTAAAGACGAAAAGCGGATTTCAAGTCGGGGTTGTAATAGCTGTCCCACCATTTCCCTTCAATGACGATCGAACATTTCGAAAATTTTCAGAAGAAGCGACTATCCTTTTTAAAACACAGAACCTAGACGGAATCCATCTAGGTGAGGTAAAAAGAGAAGGCAACGACTGGCGTGTCGCTGGCAGGTCAGGCTATTCACTTGTAGTGACCGGTTCCGGTACTACTACTGCAGAGGCAAGCAAGCAGGCGTACCAAAGAGTTGCAAACATCATGATACCAAACATGTTCTATAGAACAGACATTGGAAGCGGATGGGTCAGAGACAGTGACCTCTTGCTTTCATATGGCTACCTGCAGTAATGGTATCCCTCTCCTGAGGTCTGAAAAAATCTCCTAGGCACAGAGAACAATCAAACAGTAAAGGGGCTTACTCGTGAGGCTGAAGATGAAGCTGACAAGCATGAATGAACGTGTACAGAGCATCAAAAGCTCTTGTGAATCCTGTAGGATTAAGCCATTTACCTGCATTAGGTTGGAGAGCGCTAATTTGGTTTCATAGGGATTCCATAATAAAAAATAGAGACTCAACCTTCGCATGACAGACTATGGTCCAAGATCAAGTTTTTGTAGCTCTTATCAGAAACTCTCCAAGACTAAGTGGAGCACCACAACTTGTGCAGCGATTGCCTGACTGACTCAAAATCTCCTTTACAGAGCGCAACGCTTTCATCTTGTACACCGTGGAGCTACATTTATCGCATATGACGCTTACGATCATACACAGATTAATTCATTTATTGGTTAATACGGGTACTCTAAAGGAATCTTTACAAGAAATATAGATAGTATTAGCTAGTTTACCTTGCCACGCCTCTTAGCAATAAAGCCTAATACTTTTGACTACATATCCTTATTAGTAGTATAGTTGCCCGTGATTCAACTAAAATTTTTTAGCCAAGCATAGCACCGCAGCGACAGTAATTGCACCGGTTTTCTTTAGCTAGACTCATTCAGAATGTCCAAGATCAAGATAACTTACCGGACACCATCATATTCACAATACTAATTGCGAAATGCTATTGGTACAAAAAGGAAACTGATAGTGAAAGAAAGAAAGGAAGAAGAAGGTGGCAATGTCTCTACAAGGCTACAGAAAACGAGGAAGAATGCAATTTGAGTCATACAAAAACATACAAAAACAGTGGTTTGGGGAATTTGCTCCTACTAATCTTAGCCCGAGCTATGGAAGTATCCTTTCGCTAGCCCTTCATGCAACCCAGGATGAAGCCTGCAGCGAAACTTCCAGTCAGTGGAACTCCGAAGTTCATCATTGTGGGTACCACTTGACTATCCATTATTGATGAGGCATAGTTCGCACTGTTTATAGATAATTCTGTGATAGCCTGGTTTGACACAGATGCGATCCTTTCCCAATCGACACTTACCAATCCTTTGTAATTGAGGTATGCCAAACCTCCTAAAAGGAGGCCGGCAATTCCCAGTATGATCTTTATTCCCTTTTTCACCGCATACCCGATTAAGAATCCTGAGACGCCTCCTGAGGAAATAGAAGTCAACATGAAACCAATATCGGTAGCCAAATCAGTTTATTATTTTTGAAATTACTGAAAAGGCAGAGTGACAAATAGCCAAGACAACTATGTCTATCATAGGTGACATGTGCGTGTGTGATATACTGGCAATAAATATTGTATATGTTAGCGAATTGGGAGGAAGTCATAATAAAAATAATAAAGAATTTATGGAGTTCTATTTGCCCAAGTAACAACAGTAAACGTGCTCACTGCTGAGCCAACTACCCCAGCTAAAATAGCTCCCAGTACGGCTTGGTTCACAACAATTTCGGGGAGTATGCTGCCTAGCCAGGACACTGCATTTGGCACCATTAGATATCCTGCTGAACCTATTGTGAAGCCTATTGCCCAGAAAATAAGGATCGCTAGTGCTCTAGACATTTTCCACGCCTCGGGAACCTGCAACTCGTACGCGGTTCATCGGTCTGTGCAAACTGGACAATGTTAATAAATTCGATAGTCAATTTTTATCGAGTGCTTGTTCTCTAGCCATCGGCCCTATGGGAAGAGCGGTTCAAGCAAAAAATTATATAATATTCTTGTATAAGATTTTCGTATAAATGTTAATTTAGATCTAGGTTAAATTTATGAAACATTGGAGTATAAGGAGCCTCACGTATCTTTCTACAAAGAAATGATTTCCACGATAATTCCAGCAGATTCACCTAGAAGCATGCTTAACAATCATGGTACAGAGGAACATTTACGATTCAGTTGGAGAATCACAGCTGCTAACACTTGTGGTCTGCGGTGGAGAGCGTAAAAACATGGAAACAGGTGTCGCTGTCCTTACTAACGGTACAAAAAATGACGATGATGTCAGACCGTCATGCCCAGAATGCAGCTCGCATCTTATCTTTGATATCTATCACGGTGAATACATATGCCAATCGTGCGGCTATGTCGTGCTCGAGAAGATAGACTACTGCGGACATGAAATGCATTCTAACAATTCGGAAGACAGGCTGAAAAACTTGCGTGGCAGTGGACAAACCAGCTCTTTACTGATGAACTATGGACTGCAAACAGAAATCAGTATATCGGATAAAGACTATAACGGCAAGCCGATCAATTTGGCCAATGCTGAACGTATTGCATGTGTACGTAAGCTGCACGCTCGACTCAAGGCATCTTCAGAGGAAAGGAGGATTGCTAGGGTGCTCTCAGTTATAGATAAGATATGTTCAAAATTGCTGCTTCCAAGATCGCTATCTGAGACCGCGGCAAAGATATACAGGAGCTACTCATCAAAAAATAATACTAAGGGCATGTCAGTCAATGGCAACGCCATTGCAGCTGTGTACCTTGCATGCAAGCAATCATGTATTGCAAGAGGACTGGAAGAGATTGTTGATTCCACCGATTTTTGCAGCAATAAAAGATCGTCGCTGAGAATAGCCTTTCGCTGCTACAAGAGGATGGCAATGTGCATGACGAATGCTATAGAATCCGATAACATGAGATGTCACAGAGGGACGACAACATTTGATCACGTCATACCTTTAGAAAAATACATTGCGAAGATTTCAAACAGGGCCAGGATTGATTGGCGAATTCAAAAACTGGCGTTGGAAATTGCCCGGCAGACCGAGGATAATATACTACTGTCTGGTAAAGATCCAGTCGGAATTGCCTCAGCGTATTTGTATATATCCGCGTGTCTTTGCGGCTATCACATGTACCTTACAGACATTGCCAATTTTTCACAAGTCACAGAGATCACTATCCGGACGCGATGCAAAGAAATTCTATCTAGCTTTAACCTAGAGGTGCGAGTAAGAACGGCTAGTTTCAGTGGCAGCGTTGCCTGCTAGAGGACAGACAGAGAGACACACACAGAGAGAGATTTTTAATTCGTCCTCCAAGCCGTCAGAATAGAGCCTGTTCTGTATCTTACACTTACGAAAATACGAGGAGGACGAGGATGAGGACGACCTCATTTTCAATGCCTAGATCCATTATTAGGTTAAAAAAGTATTGCGACATGGTAATTGGTGATAATATTCGATACTAGGGTAAATTTTTTTCTTTTTTATCGCTTTTGAAACTTTTAGAATGCCTAAGTGAGTACAAGTGCAGTAGTATGTCTCACAGAACTAAGCAAGATGGGTGACTGGAAGACGAACATGAATATTGCTATTGCTACGGATGAGGACTTTGCAAAGTCTTGTATGTATTTCTTCAGTTCACTATAGCGATTCCTGATAGTCACTTCTGTGACACCTGCGGCAATCGAAAGCTCTTTCTGCGTCTTAGTTTCCCCCGCCTGGAGGCAAGCTACATAGAGAACTGTTGCTGCGATTCCCATTGGGCCTTTGCCTGCAGATACCTGCATTGCAATAACTTGGCGCATGATCTTTATTGCCGTCCTCTTGGTCCTTTCGCTAACGCCTACCTTGTTTGCAATTCGTGTTATACACCTGATGTGATCTATCGCGGGAATCTTGGGATCAAAGGTATGCACAAGAAGCCTATAGTCACGCGAAATTTTCTTTCGCGGCACGTTGCTTGCAGCCGACACTTCGTTGAGGGTCCTGGGCGTCTCCAATTCTCGGCAGGCGAGATATACTGAAGCAGCAAGAACTGAAGAGACCGTTCTGCCTTTTATCAGATTGATCCTGGCTGCTTTTCTGTAAAAGTAAGCTGATTTTTCCACTATTGTTTCGGGCAATCCCAAGCTCTCCTTTAAATGCTCAAGGGCCGGCAGTGCCTGCTTCAGACTCCTATCATTTGCGGCCTGTATTCGAAAGTCCCAGATCCTTATTCTATTAAAGTTGAAACCCCTTTCCTTTGGATCTCTGATATTACCTATGGTTGTGAGAAGTCCTTTATTATATCGTGCTAGTGAAGTTGAGCCCCCGATGCGGCATTTGCGATAGAAGTCGTCCACACTAAATGCACGCCATTCCTGTGTTGCAGAACTATCTAACCTATCAACTACCACACCGCAACGGGGGCAAATAACTTCGCCACATTCATGATCCGTTATCACGAGCTCGCTCCTGCATGCGGAGCACATTAGCGGTCCTTGCATTAAGTTAATTTCTTGTAGGAAGCCAGATACCTATAAACCATTATCTCAGCGCTAAAAACATATTATTTTTCATGACGAGCGTAGACCACAGAAGACCCGCTCTGTCATTACCTGGGCTTAGATCTATGTTAGTACGCTCGACAATGAATGAATCCAATAAAGATAAGGAGTCGTTCAGTTTTGGCTTTGGCAATTAAATAATGATCATTATAATAATCATACCTGTCAATCCTTTATGACGGTGGGTCAAAGAAAAATCTATAATTTGGCTCTAGACACCTTCCGCGATGGAAATGGACCCTTTGTCCAAGGTAACAATATTTCAAAAAATTGCATTGGCAAAGGCCAGCTTCTAATAGTCAAATATCCTTTAAATCAGGACGTTATAACTCCCACTATTGCAGATATTGAGAAGACTCCAAGCCCTTAACGCTAGATATCTGGTC
>DATFBV010000045.1:0-19858 GCA_035253605.1 Nitrososphaera sp. | reverse complement strand
CGCGACATAAATCCTGTTTTCAAAAGAAATGATGCCTTGAATTATATCGTTGACGAATTTTACCGTATTTATAATAAGGCACAGGTAGATCTGGTAGCTGGCATTGAATCAAGGGGCTTTATTATAGCTACGGCACTTGCGCTCAGATTCGGCAAAGGTATTGTAATGATTCGCAAGGCAGGCAAGTTGCCAGGCAGAACGGTCAAGAAATCATATGATATTGAATACGGCGCCGCAATAATGGAACTTCAGCAAGATGCCATAGACAAAGGCAACAGCATATTGATCGCTGACGACTTGATAGCAACAGGTGGGACTGCAATAGCAGCTGCACAGATGATAGAAGAGCTGGGGGGCAAGGTGGCTGGCTTTGCGTTCATAATTGAACTTTCAGACTTGAAGGGTACTGACAGATTGCGCAAGATGGGCTACAGTGTTGAATCATTGGTGACTTTTCGTGGAGAATAGCGCAGATATCGGCATAATCGGGGGGACTGGAATCTATGATCCAGAACTTTTTAGTGTAAAGCGCGAGATCAAGGTGCATACGCCTTATGGTGAGACCTCCGATCTTGTGACGATAGGCGAATATTCAGGTGTCAAAGCAGCATTTGTACCACGTCATGGACGAGGTCATAGGATACCCCCTCACATGATAAATAATAGAGCAAATATATGGGCTTTACAGCAGCTTGGGGTCAAACGCATTATTGGCCCATCTGCTGTTGGAAGCCTTAAAGAGGCTTTCAAGCCTGGCGATATTTCAATTCCTGATCAATTTGTTGACTTTACAAAAAACCGCCGCCGCTATACGTTCTACGATGGTGGACAAGTATGCCACGTCTCTTTAGCTGATCCATTTTGTCCAGAACTACGCAGCATTGCGATCGATAAAATAAAGAAGTTAAATTATTCACTGCATAGCGAGGGGACATACATTTGCATTGAAGGACCCCGCTTTTCCACCAGAGCGGAATCAAGATTCTTTCGCGATGTGATTAAGGCAGATATTATTGGCATGACGCTTGTACCAGAGGTTAACCTTGCAAGAGAAGCCGAAATCTGCTACTTATCTATAGCCACTATCACGGACTATGATGTTTGGGCAAATCACCCTGTGACCTCTGCCGAGATAATTGAAACGCTTGCCAAGAATGTGGAAAAGACAAAGAAATTGATTGCAGAGTTGGTAGCTACAATTCCTGCTGAAAGAAACAAATGTACATGTAGCAAGGCACTTGAAGGCGCTCTAGTCTGACGGGTGGGGTTTCGATCCTTCCGGCAAAATAATGTCGCCTTCGATCAACTTGCGCTGAATCGTTATGAGTAGCTGCTCCGGATCAATCCCTATTTTCGCTATTTTTTCTAAGGTGGTCTTGGGTATCTTGATGCTTGCGTTGTGACCTCCAATGCGCCCAAATGCTATTGCAGTAAAGCGAAACTCCTGACCCTTGATGACAAAATACCCAGACAGCTTACTTGCTACTTCACTCCCGCTAGCACTTTTTACAAACACAGTAACTGGAATGTTGTCATCATTATCGCGTATCATTTATTTGGCACAGCCGTTACTTCCATATTACGGTTGACATTCTCTTCGACCAAAAAGCTCCACCACTCAGGATCAACAATTTTAAAGTTCTTGACATTCACTTCGACTGCATTGTCATTCGCATCTGTAAATGTCATCCTGCCTTCCTTTACTATCTTGATAAGCCGCCAGCGCAGATGACCTTTTAAGTTTCTGCTGATCGCCACAGCCCACTTTTTGTCTTTGTCAATTTTAGGCATGCCAAGGTAATCGACAATTTCTAAAACCCCCAAACGCTTTTCTTCACAGAACATTTCCTTTGTCAGAAGGCTTCTCCAGATATCCACTGAACCCATTGTCCTGCCATCCTCATTGATATTTATAACGCCAAAATAGACTACCTTGTCGCCGCCGGTTGGGTCCGAAGTCGTCATTATGATAATATTCTTTGTTGTGTGTTACCATCTATTTAGTTCTTGCATCCTCATATGGTTTTTCAAGCACGATGCCAATGTTGTCGATCTTTAGATTTCTTTTGAATGGTATGTGCTCTTCCTCGCAGCGCCTTCTGTAGCGATTGGTTATTGCAAATCTGGGATGGAGCGACTCAAATTCCGTCTTTGTTATTTCAATGACCATGCCTCTGTTGACCAGCGATTTAGCTGCAACAAGTGCGCGCTGCTCTCCGCTCCAGCCAAGTGCACCTGAGATCTTCGCTGGATCCATTTTGCCTTTTTTTACAATAGCTATGTAAACCTTGGCTTCGTCTTCACTTACCTTGAGTTCTGAAATGATGAGCTGCTCTAGGTTTGATAGATTGACTGTCATATTATTTTTCTTTCTAGTTCAAGCGATTTGAGCATATAGGTCTTCAGCCAATGTATCAGGTTGCTAAGGCAAAGTTGTGCATAAAACAAGAGATTAGAATTGCACCAGATTGCAATATTTTTCATAGCGGTCCTCAATGTCATCCTTTGTTATCGACAGGAGGCGCTTGATTCCAAAGTCTTCAACAGCAAATGAGCCCATTACATTGCCGTAGATCACCGCCTCCTTCATTGTAGAGAAATCCTTCATGCCTTTGCGAGCAATGTGACCAAGAAAGCCACCTGCAAAGGAGTCACCGGCTCCAGTTGGGTCAACTATTTCGTCAAGAAAAAATGCTGCAGCTGGAAACACCAACCCCTCTTTGGTAAAGAGGATGGCACCATTCTCACCCTTTTTTATTATCGCAAATTTAGATCCCCACGACATTATCTTTTTGGCACATTTTGCAAGGTTAGCCTCCTTGCACAAGAGTCTTGCCTCATTGTCATTTATCACTACTCCGTCTGTCATCTCTATCATCTTGACTACGTCGTCACGGCTCCCATTTATCCAGAATTCTATAGTGTCACAAACTACAAGCCTAGGCTTCTGAAAATACCGCAGAATCTTGATGTTCTGCTTTGGGTCATTGTTTGCAAGATATACATAATCAGACTTAATATATTCTTCAGGGATGACAGGATCAAAGCCGGCTATGGCTCCAAGCTCAGTCTTATTAGTAGTCCTGTTTGACAGATCGTAATCAAATGAAGAATCATAATGGAAAGTCTTGCTCCCTTGTATGATGATGATCCCCTTTGTATCTATACCCTTTGAGCTGAGTGCCCTTATATGTTCAGCTGGCATATCTGACCCTACTGCCGCCACTATCGACGTGGAGGCAAACATGCTTGATGAAACAGAGGCAAAGGTGGCAGCACCGCCTAGTATTCTGGTCTCTGTCCGAAAAGGAGTACGTGTTGTGTCTAGTGCCACTGTGCCAAAGACCGTCAGCAACGCCTATTTGGTAGCCAACATAGTTTCACTATTAAATGCTTGCAGGCATCATTAAATAGCAAAGAAGGTAATCACATATTTGTTTGCGGCTAGTCGTTGCGATCACTGGCGCTTCTGGTGTCATTTATGGTATAAGGACACTTGAGGTTCTCAAGAGACTGAAAATCGATACACATCTTATTATCACAGAATGGGGCGCCAAGAACATAAAGATAGAGACTGACAGCACGGCCGACTATGTTAAGTCGCTTGCGACTAAGTATTATGAAGACGACAATATGGCCGCACCTGTTTCAAGTGGCTCATTCAAAGTCGATGGCATGATCGTCATTCCCTGTAGCACCAAAACACTGGCTAGTATTGCAAATGCCCTTGACGACAGCTTAGTCTCAAGAGCAGCAGGTGTTTGCATAAAGGAACAGCGTAAACTTGTTCTGGTGCCAAGGGAAACACCGCTGTCAAAAATAAACCTAAAAAATATGACCAAGCTTGCAAGTACCAGTGTAGTAATTCTGCCCGCTATGCCAGGATTCTACCACATGCCAAAGACAATGGATGATCTGATAAACCATCTGGTAGGTAAGGTGCTTGATCAATTCAATATCGACCATAATCTTTTCAAACGCTGGAGTGGAGGCTAGTAAAGAGAAAAAATAAGAAAACAGGGCATAAGAATTCATAATCTTACACCATCGGCTAATTTGAGATATAGCAGTATATATGGTGAATAGGCATGCATAACTCCTATCAAAAAAGAATGCAAACTAAGAATGCAAACTAAGAATGCAAACTAATCATTGACTTTATAGCCCTATCATGCGTACATCAAGAGTCAGAGAACGTAGTTTCATCATGATTTTCTTCCCACAGGCGCATCTTGTCTATCTTGTCTTTCCTCTTTGCACCCTGCAGCATATTGTAGACAGTTTTGTGCATGCTACCCTTGGCGAGCATGGAAATTGCTTCAGTTGTAAGCTTTATCTCCCTAAAGTTGCCGATAAGGCATACAGTATGGCCATAGACAGATACATATGAGCCACCCAACTCTTCAATCATTCGACGCGCCTTACCTCCTTCGCCGATTATCCTGCCCTTAATGCGATCAAGGGCGTTTGGAGACTTGCCGGTGTAGTCATGCAAATCGATCTGCTGGAATATTAGCTCCTCATCCTCAAAGAGCAGATAAGCTCGCTGTGGAGAGAATCCTCTTGAAATTGCGGTTATCACTTCGACCGCCCGAAAAGCTTCCAAACGATCAGCGGAGCTGTTGCCTATTATCATAGTATCGCCAGTCTCGCTATCGATCTCGATTTTGACGCCGCATCTTTCTTCAATTTGCTGCTTTACTTTTCCGGCTTTGCCAATCAGGACACCTATCCTCTCCTTTGGGATCTTGACCATATGCTGGAAGCTCATTATTTTGTATCACCCCTAATCCTTTCTACTACTTGAGCAGTGTTGAGGATCTCAATTCCTCGTTTTTCAAAGAACCTGTTTATGTTCATGACATCACGCAATAAAAATTGTTTGGAATTTGGGTGTTGAATATCGATAGCAGATCCAAAATCAAATAACATGATACCTACGTCTGTCTTGAAAATGTTATACTCTGACAAGTCAGCATGCACCAATTTGGCTTTTTGATACAGCATAGTCATCTGCTCGATCACCTGCTGATAGTCGTTCAATGTGATTTCTTCTGTATTTATTAGTGCGGGCATAGGATTACCTTCACTGTCGCCTACAAACTCCATTACAAGCACATTCTTCTTGACTGCTATTGGCAGAGGTACCCTTACTCCGACAGCGTGGGCTGTCTGCATGTTCTTGAACTCCTTTCGAGCCCATGTCATTATAAGGCTGCGAGATCCCGGCTTTAAGTCAGAAAATCGAGGATCACCAGCGATGTATTGCATCCGCTTTTTGAACTCGGCACTTACTGTGAGATATATTTTGGCTATTCGAAGTGAGCCATCTGGTGCAACTGCAAGATATACTTTAGACTCTTTACCTGCAGCAAGTGAGCTCTTTATATATTGTATAATGCCTTCGCTCCTCAGTTCGTTTATCGTCATAAGAGTAGGCATGTCAAATACATTATCAAAAACGTCGTAATCTTCAGACATCTTGTTTAGGAATCTACTTTTGCGTTCATATTTTGAGAGCCATCTATCAGCTCGGGCTGCGGCCTTGTGCTTCTCTTCTCTCGGCAACTGCTCGTCAGGCTCGTCTGACAATATGCAAAAGTTAGTGTCCTTTTATTATATGTGTAATGCTAGGCGGGTAATAATATTCAAACTAAAAGCACAAAGCACAAAGTAACAAACTCATCTTCCCTCTCCATTTACAGGAATAATGCTTTCCGAAATTCTGCACATATACAAAACCATGGAAGGCACAGGCAGACATGATGTAGGACTGTTCTTTGAAATTAATAGGTAGAGAAGAACAAGCGAAAGACACACTAGTTGAAATAGAAAACAGAAATCGATAAACAGATATAGGCTGTAATCAAGCACCTGTCCTTTTAGATATTAGAACATTCTATACCATATTGATTTTGCATTCGAAATAGAGGTTTTTTCATCAGTGCTGAAATTTGTAAATCATGAGAAAAGGCACACCAGCAATCTTTCTAATACTAACCTCTTTTGCCAGCTTCATCTCAATTGCTTGTTTTATTATTCTATTGCCTACAAGGTTTGCAATATCGCATTTCTGGAGAAGCTGCCGGGCATATGCCTGCTCGATCACTTCCTGTTGGTAATACTCCTTTGTAAGGTGAACTATAAGGCCATTCTGCTCCAGTTTTGTTCCAATCAAGTCGATATCGCATATGTCGACCATCATTGAGCCCTGGTATCGCATAGTTCTAGCTGCATAATATGACAACTGTCGCTAATTGGCAGCACAGCATAATGAGGGTTTTGCTGTCATCATTAGATATAGGTTTCAATCTTGATGTCAAATGATCCGTCCTCCCGCTTCTTGCGATTGGGGACAAACCCAAGCGGACTCAGGATCGAAATGACTGCATTGACGGTTCCAGGGTAGCCGCATATGTAGAAGAAAGAATTTTCAGGGGTAACTTTTTCGCCAACTGCTTTTTCAAGTTGAGATTTGCAGCCGTCTTTGCCTTCAAGTAAGGTCTCTACTCTACCTATGTTTCCCCTCCAGTCACGCGATAGCTCATTGCCTGGTCTGCTTACAGTTGTCAAGTACTTGAAATTCGCATCGCTTGCAGAGAGGTTCTTGAGCATGTCGCAATAGCCAAGTTCCTGGACGTATTTTGCTCCATGAAGTAGTGCTATTTCTCTCTTTGAATTAATATTTTTCAAATGTAGAATATAGCTGATGAAAGGTGCAAGACCTGTTCCTGATGCAACCAATACTAGCCGTCTTGTGTCAGGAGTCCCATCGGCCTTTTTGTCCTCAAGGGTAAATGCGCCAGCAGGGTTGCGCCAGTAAATGAGATCGCCTTCAAACATTTTGAAAAGGGCGCTTGTAAACCTGCTCGACATGTGTTCTGATGCAGACTTTATGTAAAACTCGAAGTACCTCTTTTCTTCAGGAGGCGACGATAGTGAGTACGGCCTATATGTTATGTTGTGATGACCATCCAGTTTAAGCCCAAGTGCCACGAATTGGCCAGCTTTGAAGTCAGGCACGGGTCTTCCATCTGCAGGCTGCACCCTAATTATTGCAAGATCCGGAGTCAGGTTCTTGCGATAGTTTATCTTGCCTATATTAGGCGGCGCGTGTTCACCTGGACTCATATTTACAATGTCTAAGGACACAGTATATGTTGATATCCTTTTTATTAGAGCAGACTAGAGTTATGCTGGTTTGGCGAGCAAGAAGGGCGTAGCCATAACAGCAGTCATTGCAGCAGCAATAGTTGGATCGAGTTTTCTGATATGGCTGATACCCCAGAGTAGTCCTGGCAACATGACTGAGCCCCCCCGTGATGACAATAGTATTATTTCTAGTGTGTATTCCCAGCATCAAAGCCTTGCAGTCAACATTGAGTCCAAGTTTGAGCAATGGAAAAGTGCTGAGGTGACCTCTAGTGACATGCTGGGTCAGATAAGCGTTGATCGGTCAGATATACAGAATATGAGGCAGCAGCTTGATAGTGCCTCGCCGGCTCAAGAATGGCAACAAAGCTATGACTTCTACATTCAGGCACTTGACAGCTTTCTAGCATACCTTGATCTCATGCAAACAATCATTGAAGGAAATGACGGAATGTCTGATTCCAATGTTAGACTAGATTACCTAAAGCAAGAATGGGAAGGCTATGTCAACAACTCGATAAATGCTGTGCCTATTTAGCTCACGACATCAAGAATCGAGTTGATCCTTGCGTCTGTCTTGAATGCGCTAGTATTCAGTGCAGTCTTTGACGCGACGAAGCCGGCGGCATGCAGCTTTTCAATTATCCTTTCCACTGAATGTGTGTTTGATTTGAGCTTTGATGAAATTTCATCAGCCCGAAAATAATACGGTATTTCGCTTGCTTCTTCTACGGCCGCTTCGAGTACCTTTTTGCACTGTCTATCTGCGTCTTGCTCCAACATTTTCTCAACAAATGCTTTGTCGTATAGTGACCCGGTCCACAGCTGGCCTGCGACAGCCAAGCCGGTATTGCACAGCTCGCATTTACCTTTTCCATATTCTTTGGTATTGAAACGGTGGCCGCACTGAAAGCAGTGCATTACATAGCCAATGCTGTTATGAACCTCATTTGCTTGACTACTGCTGACAGATACCTTCGCATAGACACGAAGGTAGTGCTTCATGGCATGTACGAATAGTGGTTTGATCGCAAGCTCAAGCCTTGAGGCGGTCAATGCAGTGAGTGAAAGCACCAGCCGGATCGCAGTTTCATTGCCATAGCTATTGTTGAGCGGTCTTCCATAGTAACGGCGCAGACACACCTTAGGATAAATGCCCCACAAGACTGCGGTATCTGTCGCAGTTATCGAGACAAGCCCGCCATCGAGTACAGACCGCAGTACACAGTCTACATGCCTAGCGGGCGTGCCGAAAGGGTCAAGGTCAACTATGGAATAGCGCTCACCCTCCTTGTCTCCTTTTAGAAGGAACTTGCACACCTCCTCAATTGAGAAATGGCAGCGGCCGGTCACAGAATTAAGCGCAGCGGCCTCTTTAGCAGCTTCTATTGCAACAGAGTTAATATCATTGCAGTAAACCTGTTCTACTTCTGGGACCTCAACAGCAACCCTAAGAGCGCGTGCCCCAATACCGGCGAATGAATCTGCAAATGTCCTTTTTCCAGATGATGCTACAAAAGCACTATAGGCCAATATTGAGAGGTCACGGTTAAGCTTTGCAGCAGGATTGAAGAAGGCAGGCATCTTCGAAGGGACTTTTGCGGTAAGTGAGGATTTTGGAACCATAAGTATCGTTCTACCCTCAACTGTCCTAACAAATTCTTCCATATTACAGCTCTGCAATAGCACGCTATTTATAACAGCAGAAAAGACCGCATTCTCGTTTTGTAAACATAAGCAACAATATAAATACCCACGTATAAGTATACCAATCGACTGACAATTTTGTTATGTCAAGGTAACAGTGTTCTGGTTGGTGGTGTTGACGAGGCAGGCCGCGGCTCTATTGTTGGACCACTTGTTGTTGCAGGGATCGGTATCCGCAAATCAAAGATTGCTCTTTTGCGCAAGATGGGCGTCAAGGATTCCAAGGCTCTAAATCCCAAAGCGCGTGCTAGGCTTTTTGACGAAATAATGAAGATAATCGACTCGGTTTGCATCTACAAGATAGACCCTGTCGAAGTCGATGGCAGCGTATCACTTAAGGGACTCAACAGGCTTGAAGCAAAAGTTATGGCCAATGTGATCAACAATATTGGAGTGGACGAAGTCTATGTTGACTGCTGCGATGTCAACCCTCAGAGATACAGAGAGTACATGGAATGTCACCTTACATGCAAGCCAAGGCTATATTCTATGCACCACGCAGATGTAATTAATATGGTCGTATCGGCTGCATCGATAATTGCCAAGATAACAAGGGACCAAGAGATCCGACATATATGTAGCGAGTATGGAAGTATAGGCAGCGGCTACCCTTCGGATGAGCGCACAATGCGGTTTATCCGGGACTGGGTAGTCAAGAATGGTTCTGCGCCGGAGTTTACAAGAAAGTCGTGGAAGCCTCTTAGGGTTATGCTTGATGGCATAATTCCCTGTAGGCTCTAAGACTTGTAGATACAATATATCATGCCGTGATCCCTGTCAAAAGGCTCGAGGTTAATTATCTGATCTATCTGAAAACCGCTCTCTTTGAGCTTAGTTGCCTCCTGTGCCACTACCGCTCGCGGATCCATGGTCACATCTATGCTCCTTGTCTTTACTATCAATAGCATTATACCTCCTGTCTTCAAATACATTGAGCAATTTGCTATCGCAATGTCTGTCTGGTCAGGCTGCGCAATGTCGCAGTAGACGACATCTATTTTGCCGAATACTGCAAAATATGAGTGCGGTTTTCTTGCATCTTCAAGTATTGGAAGCACATTCTTGCGCTTTGAAGCAACGTTTTCAATGAGTTCTCTTGCAACCCTTGTCGCTGGCTCAACTGCAAAGACTAGTCCCGATAGCCCGACGATATCAGATACATGGCTCACAGTTGTCCCAGTAGATGCTCCAAGGTATAGTACTTTGCTGCCATTCTTTATTGGCATGTTTTTCATTCCCTTTTTGAGTGCAGCAGCAAGTTTGCTTCTAAAAGGATCCCAAATCCTGTATTCCTCGCCCTCATATTTCACTAGCTTTTCTCCATAGATATTATGTCCCTTTACTAGATTGAGAGTGGCGGCATTTTTCTCGCCATTTATTGAAATCCATCTAATAGCGTCGTCGCTTTCCAAATCTCTTTCTTCTGTCCTTCTTCTTTCTCTTATCATGTTTATCTCTTGTCACATCACGGCCAGTTCTATACTGCTGCTGACGTTGGATGTGCTCCTTGTATTTCCTATCCCGCTCCTTCTCAGGCATTGGCTCCCGGTATTTCTCTCGTATTTCATCGATGCGGATTTTCAGCTTACTATTAACGGTGTTGTCCTTACCGTTGTGGCGGTAATAGTCGATTCTAGCTGCTATTGCGACCTTTGATGCGACTGCTCTTGCTATCTTGCCTCGCTGCCACTTGGGCGCAGAATGAATGAGAGGGTGCTGGAACAGCAACCCATGTTTCGGCGGCCTGGCACCGGTCTTGAGAGCACGGAAGAGCGCCTTTTCGGCACCCAGTATCTGGATTGTACTCGCAGGTAACGTTGCAAGTCGGGCCAAACTGCCTGCCTTAGAGATTATCCTTGCACCCACCGCCGCAGTTAGTAATTCTTTGACGTTTGGAGCCACAGTTTCCATTGCAGCTTCAATGTGGTCTGCAAGCACCCTGCGTAGATCCGACTGTGCAATGACCTCATCTGCAAGCCGTTTGACAATTGCAAGGTTTTCCGGAGTTATGTTGCCACCTTTGCTGCGCTTTGCCGCATCAAGTATGACTTCAACCTTTTTGTCAGGCAAGCCAAGGCCTTGTAAAATTTCTACGAAGATATTCTCTCGCAAACCAGCTCTGCTTACGATCTCAGCGTACATAACAACGTTTGATAGAAGGTTATCAAGCTCTGGAAAATGGAGCCCGTACCACTCTCTCATTCTTGCACCCACTGTGTTGATTATTTTATCAAGCTCATCTAGTGCATTGATTGACTGGATGATATGAAGATCGAACTTCTCGGATGCCTCCTTTACTCTTGACGATGAGAGGTTTATTGCAAATTCCCGCAGGGCTTGCATTGCATCCTGCTCATTGTTGGCAAAGCCGGCCTTTACTAAAAGAGTTGGCTTGCTGCTTTGGATATATTGCTGCTGATCCTCTGACATCAGCTGACTATTCAAGCCAGCCTGTCGTAATACGGAGACAATACTTGCATCATTTGTTGATACAGGTTCAAATGAACGTAATTTTTCAATAAACCATCTTATTTCATCAGGGTTCACTCCGCTCTTGAGCAGCCTATAAGACCGTATTGCATCATCGAACTTTTTTGACGCTAAGAGGCTACCACCTTGGTCAAATGCGGCCATACCAAGTTCCAACAGAACCACAGAGCAGATGTTATTTCCCATTTGAGAACCTACAACAATTAGCTAATAAAAAATGTTAGCATTATTAAACAAACATGCATAGTGATACCTACATAATGGGTCTAATAGACAGCGATAGGAAGGAACTGGAATCGCTTATCAAGGCAGCTACTCGCGACCCAAAGATGCCAGTAGGGCTTGCCCGCAAAATGGTGCCAAATCAGGGCAACATAGAGGATTTTGCGTATGGCCTTCTCTCGGGCATGGTTATAGGCAATTTTATCACACAATTTCAGAGTAGGAATGGGAGGCAACCTGACAAGGATGAAATGATAGATCTTTTTTCGATAATGATGTCAGAGATGCCACGACTTCGTATGTCAATAATGGAAGAATTTGACTTGCGTTAGAGTGTAAAAGTTTATCTAACGAGTGACATGATTACTTTCTCCATTGCTAGACAAGGATAAGTCAAGGCTGCCCGTTGCCATTAAGGATGTTATAATCATTGGCATCGGTGTTATTGTAGTCTGGCTTGGCATTTGGTTTGTGTTTGGGGCTAACCCGTTTTACGTTGTCTCAAGCGGTAGCATGGAGCCTGTGCTCAAAGTCAATGACGTTCTTATTGTCAGAGATGGCGGGTCTTGGGAGGATCTCCTGATAGGTGACATCATCGTATTCAATAGGCCAGTAGGTGGTGACAGGGTCATAGTCCATCGTATAGCTGATATTGATGTTGATGGCGACGGTGACAGGATGGTTAGGACAAGGGGAGATGCCAATCCTGCATCGATACCAGGTACCGACTACCCCATTAGGCAAGATGATTACATTGGCAAAGTTATCTATGTCATTCCCGGCATCGGTATAATAACAAAAGTAATCAGTCCACCCGTCAACTATATCATAATTGCGATCATCCTTGCAATCTTGTTCTTTAATAGACTTGGCAAAAAGAACAACAGTGATAAGGATGCAGCGCCTGCTGCGGCTGACAGTTCCGACAAGCCGCCGACATGAAGTCCAAGACTGAATACCTCATATTTAACACGTCAACTAGGTGTGCATTTATTAATATCACACCACAGGTCGCAAATATAGTGACAGAAAGTGACATCAAAGAGGGACTCTGTCTTGTCAATGCAATGCACATCTCTGCTAGCGTCTTTATCAACGATGATGAAAGCGGCTTGCATCAGGATTTTGATAGATGGCTGGAGAAGCTTGTGCCCTATTCCCCAGAAAGCTATATGCACAATCGTACAGGTGAGGATAACGCTGATGCTCATCTGAAGCGACAGATAATGGGGCGCGAGGTGATAGTAGCAGTAACAAAAGGCAAGCTTGATTTTGGGCCATGGGAGCAAATATTTTATGGCGAGTTTGATGGTCAGCGACAAAAGCGAGTGCTAATAAAGATAATCGGCGAATAGTTACCACCAGCAGATAAAAAATGACACATGTCTTTGAAGCTAAAACCTAAATTATATTTATATGCTTCATGTACCAATTTTACTCAAGATTGTAGCAAACAGGTATATATATAGCGCCTTTATAAAGGCGCATATGCCGCAGACTAAGCCAATTGTAAGCATTGAGAATGTGGTAGCTTCTGCTACAGTGAACCAGACTGTCAACCTTAACCTAATTACTCAGATATTTCCAGATGTGGAGTATCATCCTGATCAGTTCCCCGGCTTGGTTTTTAGGCTCAGATCACCTAAGACTGCGACTTTGATATTTAGCTCCGGTAAGATGGTCTGCACAGGTGCCAAGTCTGAAAAGATGGCAATTCAGGCTGTCAAGAGCGTTGTTTTGAAGCTTAAAAAGGGGGGAATACCCCTTGAGCATGAACCCCAGATCGAGATCCAAAATATAGTGGCATCGGCAAGCCTTGGAGGTAAGATCCACTTAGAGCTTGCCGCAAGAGTGTTGCCGAGGAGTATGTATGAGCCCGAGCAGTTCCCAGGTCTTATTCACAGAATGCTGGATCCCAAGACTGTCATACTGCTGTTTGCATCCGGCAAGCTGGTGTGTACAGGTGCCAAGAAAGAAAGTGAAGTATACCGAGCCGTGCACAACCTACACACACTCTTGGAAGAGAAGAACCTAATGATCTATGAGGGTTAGTTAGTCTATTTCATACTCTCCCTGTGTAACCATTTGTTTCAGTACCGATTCCAGTGTATCTTCATCTATTAAGCCGGCCTTGTACAGAGCGTTTACAATGTCGTTGATGCCTGTCACTGCGCTCAATTTTACCCCCATCTTTTTTAATTTGTCTTCCGCACCTTCGTGTCGGTCTACAAGTGCCACTACATCTTCCACGATACCGCTGTTCGCCCGTATTATTTCGACTGCGCTGCTAAGAGAAGTACCGGTCGTTGCAACATCATCTACAATAATAATTTTTGAACCCGGCTCTAGGAAGCCTTCAATCATTTTGTTGATGCCATAGGCTTTAGGCTCCTTTCTTACATAAATGAAGGGTTTGTTCATTTCATAGGCTAAGGCAGACCCAAACACAAGCCCAGAAGTGGGCACCGAGGCAAAGGTATCAAACTGACCTATCTTTTCTGTGACCATGTCTTTCAATGCACTTATCCCCAGCCGAAAATATCCTGGGAAGCTAGGTAGCACTCGCAGGTCTATGTAGTAAGCACTCTGCTTGCCGCTTGCAAGAGTAAACACACCAAACCTCAGAGAGTTGCTCTTAAGTAGAAAGGATGCAAACTGAAGCACAAAGTCCTTCGGCGGTATTGGCACATCGTACATGTAAAAAAAGGATTTATTTTAACCCTTCATAATACAGGGACTTTATGCCAGAGATTTGGCTAAGATACGGCACTACCGATGTAGTGCTTGACATTAAGTTTGAAAACTTAGCAAGCCAGATCTCTTCTACATTTCAGATGCCACTGGAACAAGATTTGAAGACAGCAATAACATCTAGTGTACCCCTAACTGATAAAATGCTCTTTCTAGGATTGTCTGGCTCAAAGGCTGCGGCCAAGGTTATAATGATGCTTGCAGAAGAAGCCCATGCAAAGGGGTTTAGCTTTACGATCGATGTTCCGCACAAGATCGCAAGCAGCCTGCGCGCCAACTTGTCCGGCATTGAAACAATCTCAATCAATCGCATTAACTACCAGTCACTGAATGAGCGAATGGCCAAGTTCCAGAGCACCATCATTGTTTCAAGTGTAGCATACGATCCGCTGTTTGGATTCTCAGGTGCGCCGACTACTTTACTGCGTAACTTGCTTTTGGACCAGATGGCAGAGGCGTTCAAGGCAAGAAAGGACAATAGGCCAGCACCGGGAGTTGAAGGAGAACCTCTCAAGATCGCCATACATGCAATTGAGAGCATACCGGCGATGTCTATTGAACTTGTGGCTAACGGTGACAATGTGGTGGGAATCCATATAGGAAGCATCAAAGAAGCGTTTGACAAAGCAATTGCACAACTTCAGTCAATCTCGACCGTAGAGGCTGAGCCAGTCAAATGTGCTATAATAAGTGCTAGCGACGAAGCCAGCACACATTCGACACTTGACAGTGCACTCAACTCACTTTGGAACTCTATCCACATCGTCAAGGACGGTGGCGCCGCAATACTGCTTGCAGAAACCCGTGAAGGAGTTGGGGGCGGAGCGCTTAAGATGTTCATAGAAGGACGGCTCAAGCCAGAGCAGCTGCATCTAAGCCCCTACATTGACGGTATTGAACATTTACTGTTTATGGAACAGCTGCGGCTAAAATATGAGATAGGGCTTGTCTCTACTCTTCCCCATTATTATGCCAAGACAAAACTTGGTTTTGTCACTTACTCTGGCACAAAAGACATCTTGCAAAAATTGCAAGAAAAATATGGCAAGCACTTCAGGACACTCGTCTTATCAAATGCAGACATAACCCTACTCAAGCCCAAGGCAGGATAGAGCTTGGGATGGGCGCAGTCACTATGGCAATGCCAAGGGTCAAGAAATAGAGCATCTTACGCCTTTGGGAGAGTGATGTGACATCATCTAAGGGAGCATTACTAGGCATCCTCTGACTAAGTATTAGTACTAGTATTGCCATCGGCCAAAATCCCATCATGAACAGCGCTGCTATGCCCGCATAGGTGATAATTCTATGCCAGCGCTCTCCAAACATAGCACGAGCAAGATGCCCTCCATCAAGCTGCCAAGCAGGGACGAGGTTAATGGATGTAAGTGCAAATCCTATCCAGGCAGCAAAAAGAAGAGGCGACATTACTAGAACCATGCTGTCCACCACTTTGTCGGTCATATGGAGTGTGGCAATCATGAGCATGCTAGCATTGAATGAAAATAGTCGGTTTTCCTCAGATAGGTTCTGGTACTCCTGTATAGGTATCAGAGTAGATATAGAAGAGCCATAAATCGATACAATTATCGTTATTATCAACCCTGCAATTGGTCCAGCAATACCTACATCAAACATGACATTTTTGTTGGGCATATGAGTCTGCTGGGTTATCAAAGCGCCAAATGTCGGTATAAGACCGGGGACACCGGGTATAAAGTACGGCCATGATGCCTTGATATTATAATGCTTGAGAGCTATCATATGCCCAAGCTCATGTATACCCAGTATACCCATAAGTGACATAGTGTAAGCTCCTGCCAGTAGGACAGGATCACTTACATAGGTCTTTGCAAATATGCTGTTTGACCGCATTAGGCCGTCATAGAATACAAAGGTCACGGCAATTGCAAAGAATATCAGATGCAAAGGTAGTTTTCTTTTGACATTAACCTTTTGTTTTGGAACTTTAAATACTGCGATAACTATGCCATCCGCTATCTTAAGCCTTATTGCGGACGACAAAGCAGGCATTAGTCTTGAGAAATATTTCTGCCTTCTAGCACTGGCGACCATGCCAATCTTGCTTAGCTCTTTGAGCAACATTGGGAACTTATCTTTGATGTTAGTATCGGCTACCAGAAACTCAATGTAGTCTTCCCTGACATTCAGGTGTGTATCTTTTAATGTAAAGAATGATGAAACTATTGGAATTACACGAGAATAATCGCTGTTTAGGAAAGTAGTAGCCACTGAAGATTTCTTGTGGGTTTAATCCAATTAAAATATTGTTATCCGTCATGGGATATGTAAGGTTAAATAGTGTGTTTCTGTTGTTGTAATTGTTACTTTGCAAACAGCTCTGCGAAAAGTAGGCGACTATGTTATACGCCGCTGCGAAGCAGGTGATCTCCAAGCAGTAATAGATATTAACATGGCCGCTCTGCCAGAGCACTACTCAGACTACTTTTTTGAATCGATTCTGCGAGAGCTTCCAGAGGCATTCATTCTTGCAGAGCTGAACGGCAAAATAGTCGGATACATCATGTGCAAGATCGAGTTTGGATTTTCAAACTTTCGCAAACTAGGCTTTGTTAAGAAGGGTCACATTGTTTCTGTTGCGGTATTAGAGGAGCACAGGGGCAAGAATATTGGCAAGGCACTGATGGTTGAAGGAATTAACGGTGTAATGCATAGAAAAGCTGACGAGATATACCTAGAGGTAAGAGTCAGCAATACAAGCGCAATCAAAATGTATCAGAAATTGCATTTTGAGATAAAATCCAGATTGCGATCTTATTACAGGGATGGCGAGGATGCCTACCTTATGGCGCTAGAGCTGGGCTAAAAAGATTATTAAGATGCTACAAATGCCTCTCCGCTATGAATGTTAAAAGGAAGGGAGGCAAAGGGAAGGGAGGCAAAGGAGCAGGCGCTGTCCTTCTTTTTGCATCTATTGCAGGGTTTATCGCTTACGCGTATTTCCTGCTAGCAACAAAATGGAGTATGTTGATACTACAGTTTACCGCCTTAACTGCAGTAACAATCCTTCTGGCAGTGCTTGGGTGGATAGGATATACAATGCTTACTGCGCCAAGGGAGGAGGAAAAGCCCGGCTAGTTTTCAGTAAAATATCAGCCACTATCTGGTATATCCGTGGGCCTACCCCTCTCACTACTCTAACCTGCTGCACAATGTGGTTGTATTTTACAAAAGCATTATGCGCGTCTTGTAATCCCAGCTCCTGGCTTGTCTTTTTGTTGTCGGCTCTGATATGAGTGAAATAATGCACAACGCCTTTTCTCTTGAGTGCAAGTACTGCAGAATCAACAAACTCTTTAGCTCTCTCGGGAAGAGGCATAAGCACTCTATCGGCCTGACCTGCAAGTTGATCTTTAATTACCTTTTCAGCATCGCCATGAATTGAAACAACTCTGTCCTGTACTTTGTTCAACTTAGCATTTGCTTCGCACAATTCTGCAGCAACAGCATTAGAATCGATGCTATATACTTTACACGTCTTGTTCATTCTTGCCATTAGAATTGAATATGTACCCACTCCTGCAAACATATTGACTATCGTTTCGCCTTCGCTAACCATGTTTGCAATCCTGAGCCTCTCTGTTGAGAGCCGGGGTGAAAAATATGTTTTGGCGACATCTACTTTGAATCTACAGCCATGTTCCTTGTACTCAGTAATTGTTCTGTTCTCACCCGCAACAAACTCTACGTTGCGGACGCGATAATCGCCTTTCACTGGTGAGACCTGAGCAAAAACCGCCTTGGCAGTCTTAACATGAGCAAGAATCATGTCAGCTATAAGATTCTTTTTTGGCATCAGGTTATCAGGTATCTTAATGATTACGATATCACCTATCTGGTCAAACGCAGAATACACCTGCGAGACTTCGTCTGACGATAGAATGTCTGATAGCATGTTTTTTAGCATGTGTGGCATTTACTGGGTCTTCATATAGTAATAGTTGCCGGCTTCCTTCTGTTCGCGGTCGAGTCTGCCGCCCTCTTTGTTGACACGTGGCCTGCCTGTTGTTTCGTCACGCCTATATGTAATTGAAAGTTCCTTAAGAAAGCGGTTCATACCCTCCTCTTTTTTAATTGGCTCGGTGGCAGAGCCTTCAAGGCCGGGCTGCCCTTCAAATATCACTAAACTATCAGCCACCAGATCGATTAACTGTATATCATGGTCAATAATAATTGCTGACTTACCCTGAGCCCTTACAAAGCGTTGGAAGAACTTAGCTATTGCTATCCTGTCTTCTGCATCAAGAAACGCAGACGGCTCGTCAAGCGCGTAAATATCTGCTTGGCGCAAGAGAGATACTGCTACTGCGACCTTCTGGAGCTCGCCACCGCTCAGGTTCTTGACATTCTTTTCAAAGAGTTTCTTTACACCCAGTGGGATAATGATCTGCTGTTCTACAGATGATCCTTCAATTGGGTTCTGATATGCCATATACATCAGAGACCGTACGTCACCATCATACTCTTGATTCAGGTACTGCGGCTTGTAGGATATCGTGGCACCGACATCTATTTTCCCAGAATCAGGCTTATCTACGCCTGCCAGCATGCGCATGAAAGTAGTCTTGCCAAGTGCGTTGGCACCAATGATTCCGATTATCTCACCTCTTCTTATCCTGCCAGCCGCCACCTTGAGTTTAAATGATGGAAATGATTTGGTCAAGTTGCCATAGCTTGCAACAGAGATATCCAGAAGGACATCTTCATTTGAAGAAGTAATGTCAAATCTGAACGCCTTCTCTCGAAAGCGCACGTTTTCAGTAGGCAAAAAGCCTTCAAGGAAATTGTTGATGCCGACTTTTGTGCTCTGCATGCCAGAAACGATACCATATGCTCCCGGCTCACCGTAAATAATATGGACATAGTCTGAGAGGTAGTCAAGAAGGGTCATATCGTGCTCTACAACCATTACGTTCTTGCCCTGCTCCGCTAGCTCTCTTATCACTTTGGCAACGATAAGCCGTTGGTATACATCGTTGTACGAGGATGGCTCGTCAAAGAAATAATATTCAGCATCCTTAGCAGCAGCTATAGCCACTGCAAGTCTTTGGAGTTCGCCACCGCTCAGCTGCGCAATATCGCGATCCAAAATGTTTTGCAGGCCAAGTTGTGGTATTAGCTTGTCAGTCACTTTGCGCTCATCATATCTCATCAACAGTTCCTTTGGTGTCCCTTTGAATGCTTTTGGTATGAGGTATACTAGCTGCGGTTTGATCGAAGCGCGCATCTTACCATTTGCTATTTTTTCAAAGTGGGATTTCATTTCAGTGCCTTGATAATATTTCAGAATATCATCCCATGAAATTTCTTGATCATACTTCCCAAGGTTGGGCTTTATATTTCCCGATAAAATGTTGACAATTGTAGACTTACCCATGCCATTTCTTCCAACCAAACCAACAACTGCACCCTTCTTTGGAGTCGGCAGACGATAGAATCTAAATGAATTAATGCCATACTGATGGACTTTATCTTCAGAAAGCTCTTTTGCAAG
>DATFBV010000044.1:0-2483 GCA_035253605.1 Nitrososphaera sp. | reverse complement strand
CTAACCTATCAAATAGCAGTAACCTGTTCTGCAGCATTTAAGAGGCTTATTATCTACGAAGTAGAGGTATGTTTCTGTCAGTCAATAGGTTACCTCACCCAATACCTACTGCAGGCAAACCAGATCCAAAGGCAGCTCAAGCTCTCCAAGAAGGACTAGGTGGTCAATTTGGAGAAATGCGGACAATGATGCAATACTTTTTTCAGAATATGAATTTTAGAGGAGATGCCAAGCAATATCAAGATCTTTTAAGAAGCATGGCAACAGAAGAGATGGGACATGTTGAGCAGGTTACAAATACTATCAATATGCTGCTTGAAGGAGCATCAATGACTAGTCAGCAGCCAAATGACTTGCCCTTGTCAGTTGCATTGGACTCTCCGAATATACATCACTTTCTAGTTGCAGGTCAAAGTGCAAGACCTGTAGACGCTGCAGGAAATCCTTGGACAGCTTCTTACGTTTATGACAGCGGCAACCTGGTCCTAAATATGATATACAACCTTATGCTTGAAGCCACAGGAAGACTACAAAAATGCAGATTATATGAAATGAGTAACAATAAAGCATATAGATCTACTGTGTCTTATCTCATCGTCCGGGATCTTGTGCATGAAAAGGTATTTGCAAAAGCACTTGAGACTATGGGCGTCAACTGGGCAAAAGCCTTACCAATCCCTAGGATTGATACATCAGGTATGCCAGAGGTTAGAGATTTAGAAAGAAAGAATCTTCACAACCAAATGTGGACCTTTACAAATAATGGAGAAACCAGTGAAATTGGCAAGATATTCAAAGGAGATTCACCTTTTGACGACGGAGGCAAACTAGAGGTAATTGAAGGATTTCCAGAGGGTACGAATATTCCATTCTTCCCTGAGACCCCACAAGAATTTGCTCCTGGGCTGGACAGTGAACTGAAAAAGATAGCAATGCGTACTAGATGAGAACTATAACTATATAGAGAAATCTAGGACTAGTAGACTAGATTACATATTCAAGATCTCCCATTACAAGGGATGAATTAGTAGCCAGCAAAAACTCTACTGTCTGATAGAAGAATAGCAGACCGTGATCATCTACTGCTCTGCTCCTATTTTTTTTGCTAGATAGCACGGCTATGCTGCTTCATGCTTCTAGTCTTCATCTTCGTCTTTAAGAGCGGGTTGACCCAAGGAAGTTGCAGGCATTGCTCTCATGTTTGCGAGCGATTGAACATCCTTTTTGTTAACGGTCGGAAAATATCTATTGATGAATGAGAAACTAACGTTATCAAGTGCTAGCGTATTGTCTCTCCTCCATCCACAACAATGGTTTGACCGCTGACAAAAGAGCAATAATCAGATGCAAGCATTAATGCCACGCCTGCAATTTCTTCTGGCTTGCCTGCCCTCCCAAGTGGAATAGAAGATACAATATCCACTCTTTGTTCAGTTGTCAATCTTTCCCAATTTCTCTGCGTGGCGATAGTTCCAGGAGCGATTGCATTGCATCTTATTCCATACTTGCCAAATTCTGCAGCTATATGCTTTGTAATTCCTAAATTAGCGGCCTTTGCTACAGTATAAGGTGCACCCTTTATGTATCCACTTATTGCAGGGGTTGACGAAATGTTGATTATAACTCCACGTCTCCTTTCCACCATTAAAGGCAGCACCTCGCGACAGCATCTATAAGTGCCTTCTGTATCTACATCCAAAACTCTTTCTAGAACTTCATCAGATATTTGATCAAAGCTTACATCCCATAGATCATCTTTGATTGGATATCCTGCATTATTTACAAGAACATCGATTTGACCATATTTGTGAAGTATTTTGTCGACCATCTCCTCCACTTCTGCTACAGAGGTTACATCTATCTTCAATCCCAATGCATCCTTTCCATATTCTTTTGAAAGCTCATCTGCGACGTTTTGAGCTTCACCTTGATCTCTTCCTGTGACAACTACCTTGGCTCCATGTTCTGAAAAGGTATTTGCAATTGCTCTTCCATTGCCCTTAGTAGAGCCTGTTATCACTGCGACCCTCTCATTAAGTAATTTCACTTAGTTATCATACACCAAAAAAGATTAGCAACCAGCAGATATTTATCAGCATCACAAAGAAAGATTGGCACATTTCATCTTGCTCTTTTAGTAATCAAACAAACTTTAGAGCAGATTAGCCTGCCTGATGAATGCGGGGTTTCCTTAACAACTCAGCAAGGGGAAAATGTGTCAGTTGACTGTATTTCTTCAGGAAACAGAGTAATTTGGTATGTTTATCCAACCCCACAACAATAGGTCAGTCAGTGTAAGGTCTTTACGACCAGTTGGAAGTGTTTAGTTGCGAATCGATGTATATATATGTAATAGACTCTATTGAGAGGGAGATAACTTGTAGGGAACATATCAGAAGTTAATGTGAATGACGGAGCTTTATCTTAAGCGTACAATTTCCCTATTATCTGGAACACCTGACCGGATTTTGAGGCGAGAATAG
>DATFBV010000043.1:0-6576 GCA_035253605.1 Nitrososphaera sp. | reverse complement strand
TATTTTTACAACTCCCCTTTTGCTTGCCTAAAAGAACAAGCTTAAGAACAAGTGGTTAGATAATGCTAACGGTTATGGCAAAAGCCAAAAGCAAACAAAATAAGAGAAAGCAAGCAAATCTCTCAAAGGTAAAGAAGAAGGGCAGTACAAAGAAAAAAGCTACGACCAAGGTTCGTAAGAGCGGCAAGAAGAAGGCAGCCAGGAGAAAAGCAGCACCTCGGTCAAGGGCCACACGTGTTGAAACAGTGCCTAGTCCTGCTGCATTCACTGAGATTGCATCCGAGGAAGTGACATCGTCTACACCAGGCCCTGGAGAACAGGAGATGATAGGATCAACAGAATCGACTGGAGTTGGCAAAGGCGAGTTCACATCAACTGATAGCAATAGTGACACAAACTCTCTATAACAAATACTCATAAAGTGCCTCTATACCCAGGAGCGGGTTTTGGGTTGACTTTCAATATATAATCTCTTTACTTTTTAAATGTCTCATTTTCCTAACAGGCGGAGATATACTATAGGTGGGTCAGACTCCCAATAGATGTTTTGATACAATTATACACCCTAGAAGCCCATGTATATATCCTAAATGCAATATCTAGTCTAGAACCCTGGAAACAGAAAAAATTTGATCTACTTAAGATCAAGCTGATAATCACAAGCAATGCAGTTTTTGTCTATATCAATACATACAGCCTAAACAACTACAGACAAGAACCTGTGGTAGTCTGTCATAGCATTTAATTTTCTATAGATGATTTGTAATAGATAAAACTAGTTTGCCATATAAAAAATCTTTATAAGCCTTAGTCGTTCATGCCCGCTATGATTCTGACTGTTTATGTTGCTATTGCATTACTTGCTACTGCTGCCTTCGCTATTGTTGGCTATGGACTCAACAATGGTATGGCGGCAGCCTCGACAACTACTCAGCAGTCATCTATGGTGAGCGAGCAGCATTCAGGCGATAGTGCCAGCACAGTAATCCAGCAGTCGTCAGGCCAGTCTCAGTCAAGCTCTACCAGTAGTTCAGTTATAACTAGTGAAAGCGGTAGCGATGAGAGTGTCTCTTCAAGCAGAATAGTAAGCAGGACAGGTACCGATAATCTTCAAATAGATAGGCAATCCTCAGGCAAGATTGCAAGCTCCCGTCTTAACCTCACAAGTGGTGAAGTGGAAGCCGTCCTCTTTGGCGACTGGTCTTTAAATAGTACTTCCGGATTTGTCGCCAATTTTATCTACAAACCCTCAAACGGTACTGCCCCTATAGAATATCAAATGAGCGGGCTTGATCTGCATTCCATTAATCAAATAAATGACAATCTGGTATTGGGAGGTACAATAGATGTTGCCTCAAACAGCACAGCTGCACTACAAGATGCTCCTGTCACTACAATGATTCAAAACGGTATACTAGCTGTAGGATTTGGAAACGCGACTGAGGTTAGTAATCTTTTCGGAGGAATTCCGATAATTGGATTTGAACAATAGAGGACAGGCAAAGTTAGATTTAAGGGTTAGCTCTGGGCCTAACATCTATGAATTCCGATGTTAAAGCTGGGTTCACTAGGCTGCTCAGGTCATTTGATGATAACCCTGACGACGTTGTCCAGATAACAAGAGCATTTGGACTTGCAACTAAGGCCCATAAGGGACAACATTCTGTGAATAAATATGAACACTACATTGGTCATTCCCTGAGAGTTGCGCTCATTCTGGCTGAAGAGCTCAAGATACGTGATACTGATCTTGTATGCGCTGCGCTATTGCATGATGCGCGGATACCTGATGACGATCTGAAAGAGTTTGGAGAGCGCGTATATTCTACATTGAGCACTATTGATTCGTGGGCTAAAGACAAGGCCTCAGAAGAATACTTTACTAGCATGACGAAAGCATCCAAGGACACCCGATATATCAAACTGGCAGAGCGACTGGATGATATCCGAAGCATGAAGGGACAGAGTTTCAAGGATAAAGTAACAAGATACAAAGAAGAGACTCAAAAATATGTCGTCCCGATTGCAATTGCAACTGACGATAAGCTGGCATTCAAACTCTCAGTCGCGCTTTATGAACTAAAATGATGGACGGGGCACACATCTACCATCTGGTCCTTCTTTATGTTTTCTCCAGTGCTTGCCGCATCCAATGAGCCTGTGCTCCGTGCATCCGCAGATGGGGCAGCTCGTTATCTTTTCTTCTACTTTTTTCATATCTGAATAATAACTACATGGGTGTTATTTGAGGTTAAGGTCAGAGACACACCCCCAGTTTGCATGATCCAACTCAAGAGGTAATCAAAAGATTTGGAAAATAGATACTCTGCTACTGTTCCAAGCTATCTTTATTATCTAAAATATATATTGTATGAGAACAGTTGTTACATCATATAGCTGTGAACGCAATATGCAATTACCTATTGCTTCACTTGATCTGTAGAAGATCTAGAGCAGGTACATTATGCCCCCTGAAACAAGCGTCACAAACTCCACGCCGGCAAGCTCTTTTGCCCTTGCTACTACTGCATTGAGCCACAGACTGTCTATGCCTTGACTCCAGATCGTGACCTTTTTGTAGTGTCTCTGCATTCCGTGGAAAAAACCAATGCACTCTTCTACTGTGCTGTTGGGATATTTCTGACCCACTTCTTCAACCACTGTTTTGGCCTCCGCCGGCAAATACAGGATAGTAAGCGTCGGAAAAGGGATTGCAGCAGAAGATGACAGAGAGGAATCATCGTCCAACATTTTATCTCAACTACCGACTAGGCTTATATCATGATTTCGAAAACATCTTTGTATAGTTGTAAATCATCTAATCTTAGACAATGTTATATTATGTTATATTCTGAGAAACTTTTATTAGAAGGTCTTATTTATAACTGTTTTTATACAATCTTATAAAATTATGTCTCTTCCTGCCTTTTATACATTTATTGTCACGCTGAATTCGATCTTGAAGTACTTTCGATAGGTGCTCAGTAATCTGTAATGATACAATCCTTGCTTCTTACCAGAATTGCATTTGTTTCTTGCATGCTGCCCCGTATCGTCTTGCTACAAGGCAAAGATTATCTGCAACTTGGTTTGAGATCAGCTAGCGTCAGACCCGTCAGGAAATTTATGCCATCACGTCTGTACACTTTCCTACACTTCAAACCATATAGACAGCCTAAACATGCTAAAGGGCGCCGCCTCTTTTTGGGAAAGGGCATAACATAACATAGGAAAATTGATAACGATTGTGCGGGGCGTGGACTACTTACCGTTATGTTATGAACTGTTCACGAGTTGGACAGATGGGATTCTCACTCTATGATGTTTATATAATATCGCTTATGTCCACTGCTAGTGTGGTTGGGATAATATTTGTAGTGTTGCTTCTTATTACCTAATGAAAGGAAAACGTGGGATTCTCTCTTTTAGAGTTGCAAGATTCATTATAAAAGAGGTTAGATGTCCGCATACATTGAAAACTCATGCGGGTGAGGTCTCACCGCCAACTCTACATGCTCCTTTTCCTCGTGCTCTATTATTCTATCTATGGTCTCGCTGTCAAATATCGGCTTTAAGAATACGTTATCATTTCTAAGCTCCTCGTATGCTTCTCTCAAGCTTGCTGGCAATTGTGTTATCCCTAGCTGGCGCCTCCTCTCTGAGGTCATTCTAAAGATATCCTCTTTCACTGGGTCACCTATGTCCTTTTTCTTTTTGATGCCCTCGAGACCGCTTGCGAGAATAGCCGAAAACGCAAGATAGGGATTACATGAAGGATCAGGAGCTCTGAACTCAATACGCTTTAGGTGAGCAAACTTGGCTCCTTTATAATGTGCGGGGATCCTGATTATTGCAGATCGATTGCCGGTACTCCATGCCACATACACTGGAGCCTCGTATCCTGGCACAAGCCTTCTGTAAGAGTTGGTAGTAGGCGCTACGATTCCCGCAAGTGCTCGAGCATGTTCTATTATGCCTCCACAAAAATAGCGGGCGGTCTGCGACATTTCTGCGTATTCATCAGCAGAGTCATAGAATAGGTTCTTGCCTTTATTCCAGAGGCTGATATTAACATGCATGCCAGAGCCGTTGTCTAGCGCTATCGGCTTTGGCATCATTGTCGCAATCATATTTTGTTTTTTGGCAATATTCTTGACAATATACTTGTAACTTTGAACAGCATCAGCAGCATTAACCAAAGTATCAAATCGAATGTCAATCTCACACTGGCCAGCAGTTGCTACTTCATGGTGATGAGCATCGCACACTATGCCGAAATTATTCGTAAGTACATCAACGCATTCGTTTCGGTATTCCATGAGGGTGTCGCCTGGCGCACTTGGAAGGTACCCTTCTTTGAGCCTAAGCGCATAGCCTACACTGTCGGTAGACCAAGGTGCTTCTCTTGATGTGATGTGATAGCTCTGACCTTGGTATGGAGTCATAGTGTTAACCTCAAGCTTATCAAAGACAAAGAATTCAACTTCCGGCCCCCAGTAAGAAATATCAAAGCCTTGATCTATAAGATACCTTTCTGCCTTTTTTGCAATACCGCGGGGGTCTCGTGGAAATATCCCACGTTTGCTCCCTCCGCTTAAAATATCGCATATCAGCCTTGCAGTAGGCGTTCCAATCCAAGGGATGGTAGCGTATGTAGCTGAATCAGGCCTTATAATGAGATCGGATTCGTGTATTTCTGTAAAACCGCGTATTGAAGAGCCGTCAAGTTTTGGAAGGCCATCAGTGAAATCCTGGATCCGGAACATTTTGGAGTCTATTGTAGTGTGATGGAACCGGCCAAAAAGCCCAGTGAACTGCAAATCGAGGAACTTGATATTGTCTTCTTTGAGACGCCGCATGACTTGTTCAGCACTAAAAGTTAATGGCTCGATCCTGCCGTCAACCAATTTATAAGGCAACTTAAATATCCCACTAGTAGGCACTAAAATCCTATAATTTAAGGCTTAGTGAGCCAAATGTCAACAACAGCTGGGCAACAAAATAGCAATGAAATGGACGCCGAAAATAGCGGTAGCCTTGCGCTCAAAGATGTCTACAAAATGTTAGAAAAAGAAATTGAAACACCCACGCTTCAGTCAATAGAGCCAAACACTTTCCAGAAAATAGCAGAGGTACTAAGCAATTTGAAGGGCCAGGCATATGAAGGTGTTGAAGCAAAGATAAGGGATAACATGGTCGAGATGCTTTCAACTTTGTCATCTCTTATGATAGAGACAAGACAGGCCAAGATCAGCTCTGGAGAGGAGCCTCTGGACTATTCAAAGCTAACTGATGAGGAAAAATATATCCTTGATGGCAAACGGGAATTAAACAAGAGAATAGACGAAGTTATGACGGCCTTGGTCAAAGGTAGGCCAAAAGTGCTCGAGTCGATATCTGCACGGATGCGCTCAAAACAAATAGTGGTCAGATTCCTCAAACCAATAGAAGCATTTGTTGGTATAGATATGAACAAGTACGGACCATTCGCGCAGGAAGATGTGGCCTCCCTTCCATTCGAAAATGCTCGCTCGATAATTGATGGCGGTGGAGCCATCGAAGCAAATGTCGAATAATCTGGAAAATAAATTACTAGAGCTATATAACAATGCAAGTCTGCTTCAATAATTAAAAGAGTTATTTAACTAGTAGTTAACGAGTAAAAATTCAGCTCTGCGCAGGTCAAACGGCCAAGACGATAGTTTCAAAGTACCCTTTTAAAAATTTTAGGAGTCAGTTAGAATGCAGAGAAGACGCAACATAGCATATCTTCTATATATCTACAAAAGATCAGCACTGAAAAGGTAGTGCAATGAAGAGTGCAAGCGGGATAGACTACAGTAGAAAGTTGTAGAACTGGCAAGTAAGAAACTGTTAATCTATTCTACTAGAAATATATGTGAAAAGAACGCCTGCTTGATGGTTGTATGAAGATTCAAGTGATAGTCCTACTGTGTCCTATGGACTATGCTCAATTGCCCTGACTGCTATCGATAAACCCTAAAAATTCTTATTTGGTATTGTGACTGACATTGATTGTCGATGGTTCATCTTGGCATTGACATTGATCAGTTCATTCTTCTTACTATATATCCTGCAGCCGTGTTTTTCGCCATAGGATACGTAGCAAAAAAAACCCAGATGCATGCTGCAAAATCCTATCTTCTGCAAGCAGTGACTTGCATCGCTTTTGCGATCGCATATCTTTTTGCAGTTCCAAATGGCGGCGCGCAGGGGCTGGCAATAGTGCTTGGAATGTTTGGTGTACTATTGCTGTTCATGGCAAGGAAGCAAAAGATTGAGCAGCCGCAGCAGAATATCTAATGCGAATTTAGCATCTTGTTTGCGCGCTCAATTCTGCTATCCATTAACCCTTCAATCCAAATGTGAAATTCATGCTCGGCGACTTCATAGCTGCAATTGTATTTGCTCATGTATTTTTGGATAAACTTTACCTTAGTCCAAAGATAGGCCAGCTCATCGCTGTCATCGAGGCTCATAAATACACAAGTTTAAAACTGTAAGCATTGTACTTAAACTTGACGCCTATTGGCAAAAGCATATTACAACATATAA
>DATFBV010000042.1:0-4644 GCA_035253605.1 Nitrososphaera sp. | reverse complement strand
GTTCTCTTAACTTAGCTTCATCTCTTGGAGCATTTTGCAATGTCTTTATTTCTAATTCAAAGTGTCTTTTCATAGCTGGATTAATTTTTATTTCTGATTCTTCTCCTTGGGAATTGTTTACCTTAATCATTCTTTGAGCTCCTTCAATCATCTTTTGGATGACTACTTCTGTTGAATCGTCGATTGTATCGACCAACCCGATTGGACCATAATGACGAAATCTGCCGAGGGTTATAAACAGGCTAGCACCGAGAGGGGAGAGAGGAGAGCGCCACAATCCAATGTCACATTGCATTGAGGAACTAGCTTTCCAACCCCGTGTCTCTATGTATCATTAACTTAATCATCATCTTCTTCTTCTCCATCATCATCTTCTCCATCGTCGCCATCATCATCATTATCATTATCATCTAGTAGGACGGTTCCTCTTATTTCACCCTCGGGATTTTGCTCTGTATGCACATTAACGTAGGCTGTTCCATTCTGCATTAGAGCTATCAAGTCATCCAGTTGTCTTCCTTGTAATTGTCCAACAAAGTTAGCAGAAGTAAATTGTCCTTCTGTTAATTGTCCAGTCACAGGTCCAGTTGGAGTCGATGCATTAAAAAGAGGTACTATAATAGGACCTGTTTCGTTACTACTGCCCTGATGTATGTGTGCTTGAGTTACCCTATCAATATTATTGACAAATATCTCATAATCTACCACCCTCTGACCATCTTCTATTTCTACGTCTAGGTCTGCAGATCCTGAAGCATTAGTTTGAACAGGAGGGACTTCTGATGCACCTGTTAATCTTGTATCAAAGTCTGGATTCACCATCATCGTTTGATTTCCCATCTGTTGAGCAGTTGCTAAATTATTATGAGAAGAAGGAGCAATAATAATAGCTCCTAGGGTCCCCGCTACAACCATCGCTGCTGTCATAATACTTACCAAAGCAACAGCTCTCAGGATTTTTGCCATATTGTCAAAATGGTATCCTATTTAATAACAGGTATAGTGTAAGATTCTTTAATATGTAAGGGAACAATAGTATAACAAGTTTTTCTCTGAAGAGGTGCTTTAGCATTTCTCGCAGCGTCCATCGATGTCTCATCAGATAGTTAGTAATTTTCGGAAGGCTTTGATGTATTAGATACACCTTAAGGGTCAGCGCAAATTAGTCTCATTTTGTCTCATTTTTGCTAGGATAGTCCTCTTAAGGTACCGTATGCGACAGCAGCAAGGAAATATTCTTCTGGCTTTATATAACAAATCTTCAGATTGTTCTGGCGTAAGATATTGAGCTAACTATAAAAGCAGATAAAATGATTGACCTAACTGCATGTCAAGGGAGCAATTTGCGATATCATTTGATCGTCATACTACCATTGTGAGTTTGATACTTATCTCAGTCATGTTTTGTCTTTTTATTACGTTCCCCAGTTTGCTTAGAGTCAACAATCTCAGGAGCCTGCTCAGGACAATGCATACAGTAGGGCTCAGACAGAGCATGTACAGGTTGGAGACATTAACATCGCTTACAAACGATTTGGACAAGGCAAGCCAATTTTGTTTATATCTGGAACTAGTCGAACCAAAGACGCATGGGAGCCTATGCCGTAACTATTATTCCAAAGTCGAGAATCCCAATACCAGTTGCAAGAAGTGCTATCCAACTGATCTTTAATACTTGCATTTCCCGCTGTATTATTGTTGGACACATAACACTACTACTATTCAACGTTAGATTACAATGGATTTAATGTGAGCTGCAAAAATTATCAAATGAAAAGAATGATAATTGCTGGATTATAGGATGGTAGAAACAAAAAAGATGGAATAAGAAACGCTTCTGCCAAGATGTATATTCCAAGCCCTATGAGAATAGAGGGTAGGGCAATAGTTCCAATACGCTTGACCCTTGATGCAATGAGAGGATGATTAACTAGGTGGTATGCAATTATGCACCAAACCCCTGTCAAAACCATGACAACAAAGACAATAATGATAATTTCATACACCTCATGGTATGCGGCAAACACTGACGTATAGACTCCGATTTCCTCACCGCCAGAAAATGTTACCGCTGCAACTGTCAGAATAGGCAAGTATGCTATCAATCTTCTTCTCCGTCTGTTCCGCGGAGGTTGATGATAGGCTGATTCTTCTTCAATATTGTTGTCATTCTTTAGTAATTCCAGAAGCTCTTTGATTCCTATCACTATTGGAAAAATTCCTATTAGACCTATGAGATTATTTGGAACAATTAGAGCAATTAGAGAGCCTAGAATACTGATAGCTAGGAGAGCGCCCATTCCTGCATATTGCCCAAGGACAATTTGAGGTAAAGAAAAGCGGCTGTTCGCAAAAAACGCAATAAGAATAAGCAAATCATCAATGTTAGTAGCCACAAACGCGGTAGTACCAATTCCGACTATATTGAAAAAATCTACCATGCAGCTCTGCCTACAATGCAAGTAAAGACCTGCTACCTGTTATTATTATTATTAGCCTAAGTTATGACATTGATGCAGCACACTATCGGCTGAAGTTAACTGATAACCTGCGGTGCACATTTCAACCTAAGGGTTATCTGTGTCTCATCAATAATACGGCATTAAACTGGTTTCATTTCAGGAAGGTGTTGGACAAATCCAGCTGCAGTAGATTGGTCACACAGCCCCTATTCTGTGGATTGATTTCAAGGCTACGAAAACGTCGCAGCTATCGCTAAAGGGAGAAATGGACGTGTGTAGGTCGAAAGTAGATAGGACCTGAAATCTTTGTCAACTTTGCAGGATATCTCTTACCAACGGTTGAGTTATAATCAATATTTCTTCAAATGTTTTTTAGTATTAGATAGGTATGCTTCAGCATGTCACAGCCACAACGGACTGAAGAAGAAAAGAACATCAACATTGTACGCCGCTCCATAGAAGCTCTGAATACAGGGGATGTAACGAATGTTTCTGAATTTATACATCCTAATTATCTTGACCGTGATTCCCAAAGTATCCCTGGGCGAGAAAAACTTCATGGTTCAGAAGCGTTTGTTGATACTGTCAAGAAGTTAAGAGCTGCATTGAGTGAACTGCATTACAAAGAACAAGAGATTATTGCTTCAAATGACAAGGTTGTATCGATAATGATAGTTACAGGTAAGCATACAGGTGACTTGTTTGGCATTCCTTCAACAGGGAACAACTTCACATACCAAGCAGCGCATTTTTATACAATTGCAGATGACAAGATAGCAGAACATAAAGCATTTCGTGACGACCTAAGCTTCATGATACAGCTTGGCGTAATCGGTGCTGCATCGCCGCAGTACGAACCTATCATTAATGCTTTGAAGGAGATGATGAATAAGCCTACGTGAGCATCCTAGTTCTGTACAACATTTTGTATGATGGTCAATCGAAAGTAGAGGAACTATTTCAACTTTAGCCATGCAGAAGCGCTCAGGATGAGAAAGTAATAGGTGCATACAAGGTCCTTGCTTAGAAAGCTGCTGCTGATGCGCTGAGGTCGTGGGTTCAAATCCCACCCAGTCCACTTCCATTTCGTTTGAGAGAGATCAGAATTAGTCTAGTAACAATTTTAAGCAAAAAGTTATGGAGTGTTTGCAGTCGTTGTCGTCGTCGCTGCTTCTTTTGGAGCAGGAAATTTTGTAGTATCAAATTCTCTAATGTTAGGGGGCATGAACACTTTCTCAAAAGTGCTTACGACATTTGGACTGGAAAAGAATCCAATAACCTTGGCTATATTTGTACCTATATTTCGGAAATTGTGACGCTCCATAACTGGCACCACTCCGAAATCTCCACTCGATAGGCTATCTTTCTCATTGCCTAAAGTCGCCTCAATCGTACCATGTATTACATAAACTATCTCTTCTGCGCTATCTGTATGAGCGCCAAGCTCCTTACCTGGTTCAAGTTCAAAATATACAGCTGAGCCACTCTTCGTTCCTACTGCGCTATAGAGAGCAAAATTTCCTGTGACTTTACGATCCAGATCATCTTCTGCGCCATGCATTGCCATCTTGTCTAGTTTGTCCACATTAACCTTTAACATAAGCAATGAACAGCATTTATCTTTAATATTTAAGATTTTAAGAAACCATGGTGACGGTTCTCTTTCAGTAAACCTCCCTCTAGATTGTGGAAGGTAAAAAGAGAAAGAGAGAGCTGCCTTAGCTGTTAGGTGCTAAGGTCGTGGGTTCAAATCCCACCCAGTCCATTTCTTTTTGTGAGGTAACTACAGTATTGGATTGAGAGTATTTTAGGTGATTGTCGGTCAGAATGACCTTGACAGTGACATCTGGTCAGATAATTGAACGTCAAATAGTACAATAGATACACAGCACCTGCCTCTACAAGGATATAATTGCTTATGCGTGCGGGTGCAAAAAATTGCTACTAGCCCACAATTTCCATTAGGTAATCAACTGTTCTTCACTGAACTTAAGATGGCTGTCTTTCAATTGCCTGAGAAATCTAGCTAGCCTGTCGAAGTTGATAATGTGTTGGCATTCCAGTTTTGGGGTTATTCTACTATGTGAGCGAACTCCTATGGACAGACCTGCCTTTCTAAATGAGTGATTGTCATTTTCAGAATCACCTAAGTATAACACATCTTCTGCTCTGATGCTTCCAC
>DATFBV010000041.1:0-20766 GCA_035253605.1 Nitrososphaera sp. | reverse complement strand
ACATTTAATATTACATCATTTAGGTTGAGCCTTTCTTTTCTTAGCTGTAGTGTATTGCTTTCAATTCTTGTAACATCTAGTATGTCTTCTGTAAGTTGATGTAATCTGTTTGCATTTCTAAGAATTATTTCTAGCATTTCTTTTTGCTCTTCTTCTTCTTCCTCTCGTCCTCCTCCTTGCTTGTGTCCCTTTTGTTGTTGCTCCTTAACCTTAGAATACAGTATTTCGGAGAGAGTAAGTATTGGCACTATTGGTGTTCGCAGCTCATGGGCTGCTATATTGATAAATTCCCTCTGTATTTTGTCATGGTTTTCAAGAAGCTTATTGGCTTTAACTAGCTTCTGGTTTGATTCCTCTAAGCTTGTTGTCCTCTCTTTTACCCTCTGTTTAAGTTTGCTATTGAGCCTTACGACAAAGAAGGCTACAGCTGCAATTCCTCCAACAAATACTAAACGCTGTACAAAGAGGTCTGTTTGCTGTCTGCTGAGAATATTTTCAATTTGTGAATAAATTGTCTCTGTAGGAGTAACTACAAAAATAAAGTATACTGGCTGCCCCCTTATGACAATTGGGTAGCCAGTATTGATCCTCTCACCTTCGCCGAAGTCATATACTGCATGCGATGGTTTTCTTTCGCCAAATACTTGCTGGTAAAGTTCGTTCTGAACGGTATTATAATTAAAGAATTTCTGCACTTCTTCTGAGAGGAAGTTCTTGCCTAGCAATTCAGTACGAGGAGTTGCAATATAATTGCCCTCCCTGTCATATGCAACCAAAAACGGCGACTCGATATTATTCACACTAGCATATTTTTCAAAAAACTGGACCGTTGGTATAGCAAGCCCAACAAGACCCATGTAATTTCCATCTTGTCTGTTAATTATTGGGTGTGTTATGAAAATCCGATGCTTTCCGTCTAGACCTACCACTCCTTTTGAGAATGTGGGTGCAAGATTGGACCTTGCCTCAATTACCCACTGAATTGAGGACATATCAGTTCCTATGAAAGGGTTTTCGCCTTGTGGGACGATATTTAGTCTTACAATATTTTCATTGTCAATTACAAAAAGTCTGTCGCCTATGTTACTAACTTCAGCATATGTATCTTTGAGGAGATTTTCAGTTTCATTCCCCGAAAGGTCTCCGTTCTGCAAATAGAGTGAGTTTGCCAAGCCGCGGAGGTGTGAAAGTGCTAGTTCGCTATCTGACTGTATGTTATTTGCAATTGCTTCTACTTGGGTTGACTGTCGGTCTCTTTGCTGCTCAAACAGGCTTTCTCTTACATCCCTTTGAACATCAAAGGTGCTGTAAAAGAGGGTTACAATAGATACAATAAATATAGAAACAATAATCACGATTACAATTTCCCTTTCTTTAAAAGAGCCTGAATTCATGCTACATATTCTTCTTTAAGGTTTTGACGTTAGCTTATAGTTAAATATTTTGTGCACAAGTACTAGAATAAGAAGGGATGGGTCAGTTTTATTTAGATAATCCTCAACAGGTTTGAAGTAATAGCGCTCAAATTCGAGCTGTCTTCTCAAGGTTCAAGTTTCATATAATTTAGGATTCTTTTTACGTGGGAGCGTCTAGTTCAATTAGCGGCAATGACCGAGTAGAATAGTGTTGCAAGGTTGGAGTAAATTATAGTGAAGGCAACTTTATCTGCGCTATTGATTGGTAGTAGTATTACTATTAGTATTATTATTCTTGTATTCTATCTAGAAGAAATAGGAGCATCAGCCACATCTCCTTCTTATGCTACAGATATTTTAGGTTATGGAATTCAAGAACCAGGAATATTTCTTGTATCAAATCCAGCATCGTCCAATGATCATATTATTAGTAATGGTGGAGCAGTTTCAGCTAATGCAACGACAGCCATCTTGTCTAATTCCTCAACCGTTGTGTATGAGACAGAGGCCTTCGTAGTGCCCTCAACTGCAAAAACCTTTGTAATTTATATGGCAAATGAGTTTCATGAGAATTGGCCTGAAGAATCTCACAAACTTATTACAAACAAGAATGCGTATGCCATTCCGACAAACTTGACAGTATCAAATGGAACAAGTATCGCATTTCATATGGCTGACGCACCTTGGGATATCCCACATGATTATATTGTAAGGGTGGTTGATGCCCACACGAATGAGACTGCATTCGAGACATCTCTTCTTAGTTATCCTAGATTTAACAGAGGTCCATCTAATTCTGGAACAACAGTCCTGCCTATTGGAGAATATAGAATAGAAGCATATCTTTATGGAACAGATAAGGTAGAGACTAAGCCAATCACTATCAGGGTTACAGATACACCAGTAGATCAGTCGTCTAATATGACGGCAGGGTTCTTTTATTCGCCACAAAGGCCAGTTGCAAATCCATATGACAATGATGGCCAGCTGCATCTAGGCCATTTAGAATATTATAGACAACAATTTCCATTACATGGATTGAAAATAGAGTCAGTGCATAGCTTCCATTTTGCATCCTGCTCATTTTATGATAAAACGGAAAGCTCAGTATGCATAGATGACGGTGGCTCTCCTGGAGAGCTTTATTGGCATGATAATAAGACTGCAGACCATGTGCTGATATTCTGGAGCTCTACAAGACCATATAGCCAAATAGCTGCTGCACTCGATGAACTGACTTGGGATAATGTATATACATGATAAATATGCATTCTATCACAGTTACCACTTGTAGCTGCTTTTACTAGATTTTTACCAGGAACTAAACTAGCGCAAGAAGTGTAGTTTATGCTCTTGAATATCAGTATATGTCTTTTAAAGATTATTGACAGTTCAATATCTCTTCGCCAGGTGCTACTGAAACTTGAATAAAGAATCCCTTACAATCCCCAGGATTAGGTACTAATTGCTCAACCAAGCACATTCATTCTATAACCTTGACGGTTAATGAGTTCGTAGGGTATCATCAAGATGTTAAAATAAGTGTGGCATCTTATGTCCGCGTTTTTGAATATCAAAAGAATATGGCAGTAAGCATAGTCATTTGATCATTGCAAGTTATAGGGTAACCAAGCTCGTAAATTAAACTAAGGGTTATTGGTCCTCATGGCCAAAGTCCTCTTATCTTAATTGCTTCAACTACTCTATTGACTGCTAGAACAGTGCTTGCCTTGCGCATATCAATGCCATATTTTTCAGATGTATGATATACGTCAAGGAATGCTTTAGTAATGTTTCTATCCAGTCTTTCGTTGACCTTCTCCTCAGTCCAATAGTCCCTACGAAGATTCTGCAGCCACTCAAAGTATGACACGGTAACACCACCGCCATTTGCAAGGATGTCAGGAATCACCATGATCTTGTTGTTGTAGAGTACTTCGTCTGCTTCAGGCGTGGTTGGACCGTTAGCAGCCTCTGCCACTATCTTTGCCTTAATTCTGCCAGCATTCTTGGCAGTAATCTGATTTTCAAGTGCAGCTGGTATCAATATTGTGCATTCTGTTTCGAGCAGCTCTTCATTGCTTATCGAATTAGCTCCAGAAAACCCTACAACAGAGCCAGTTTTTTCTTTGTGTTTTCTTAGCTCGGCTACATTGATACCATTCTTATTATAGATGCCTCCTCTGGAATCAGAAGCAGCTATCAACTTGGCACCTTGATTTTCTACAAATTGCGAGGCAAACTGACCTGCATTTCCAAAGCCTTCCACTGCCATCGTGGTGTTTTTCATATCTACCTTAAGCTTGTTAGCAGCTTCTCTTACTGTGAATGCCAGTCCTCTACCTGTAGCTTCATTTCTGCCAAGTGATCCGCCGATTGCAATCGGTTTGCCTGTGATAAGTTCTGGCTGGACGTAATTGCCCTTAAGTGCAGAGTATGTATCCATTATCCAAGCCATTTCTTTGCCGCCAGTGTAAACATCTGGAGCTGGAATGTCTGTGTGTGGACCAATAATGTCTGCAATAGCATAAGCGTAGCGCCTTGTAAGGCGTTCTAGCTCGCCTTCTGACATTTCCTTTGGGTTACATATGATGCCACCCTTGCCTCCGCCGTACGGAATATCTGCAATGGCACACTTCCAAGTCATCCACATCGACAGGGCCTTAACCTCATCGATAGTGACCTGCGGGTGATAACGAATGCCCCCCTTGTATGGCCCGCGGGCATCATTATGCTGTGAGCGAAATCCCGTAAAAACTCGTATCTCTCCGTTATCCACTCTTATTGGCAGTGATACTGTAAGAACACGCTTTGGATTGGCTAAAACTTCTTGTAAACCTTTGTCTAATTTTATAAGCTTGGCAGCTTCGTCAAGCTGTTTGAGGGCAACTTCAAAGGGGTTTATTGCCGGTGTAGAGCCTTTTGCAGTCTCTAGCATGCATTGTTCTGGAAAAGTTCATGTTATAAGTTTTTTGTATAAATTGTAGAGGGTATCCTGTAGGTCAGCTTGTCATTCTCTTTGATATAAGGGCACGGAGCTCTTCGTCTGTAAGGCTAGCATGATCCTCTATGCCTAGAGAGATGGCTATTGACTCTAGCTTTTTCCTCTCTGTGGCGACTGGACCCATTATCTTGGGAAACCTGTGATCTCCCCTTGCATTCTCTGCTGCTTGTTCCATTTCATGACGGAACATCTCCTTTGCCCTTTCGTATTGTCCTATAGCCTTGCCCACTGTGCGTGAAAACTGGGGTAGTTTTTTGGCACCGAAGAGCAAAATGAGTCCAAAGAGTATGATTATGATCCACTCTGACCCAGCTATGTTCATTATCAGAGCGGAAGGTATGTCCATGTAGATGGTATTTTTAGGATTCTGATTAGAATTAAAGATTTCGACAACTGAACAGCTTCTCTTATTGGTGAGATCCTAAACATCTGTGTCTCTAGCTTGCTATTACAAAATGCAAAAGATCAAGCAGAAGTAATAATATCGCAGGACAATAAGAGGGAGAAAAATAATATCGCTCTCTTATTTAAGAGAAGAAACCATGAAACCGCTTTCTCACAATATAAGCACAAAACATGATAATCTATCAATTTTTAGAAAGTTATCGTATAATGGTAGATAAACGATATCCAGGACTCATAGCACAAGCTTTACATTGCAATATCAAAAACTTAGAAGGTTCTATCTTCCTTGCCTTTTATTCTAGATAGAAAGAATGGCTCGTCAAGCTTCATGGCATTGCTTAGAACCACAGACACTAATCCTCCAAACATGAAGCCAGCAATAATGTCTGTCGGGTAATGCTGCATTACATAGATGCGCGTAATGCCAATAATGACTGGAAAGGCCCAGATCGCATAGCCCATTTTCTTGGATCTGTTAAAGATAGCATACCCTACAATGAAGGCTAGGGCAGTGGCACGGGAGGCGTGACCGGAGGGATATGAAAATCCAGCAGCAAGAGGCGCAAGACTATCACTTTCAAGGCTAAAGTTTTCAGGCAGTTGTGAAGCTGGCTCAAACCCATAGCGTGGAATTTCCCTTCCTATAAGAGGCTTCATGTACATGACCAAGACTACAATAACGACTAGTGCAATAAGAAATATCATACCGACTTTCCTTGTACGTCGAATTATCGTTAGTACGATGCCAAGGATGAACAGTGTTGTTACATCACCTAGTGAAGTAATAACTACCATTGCCATGTCAATACTGGGGTTGCTGCCATGTACAGATTTGAAGTAGCGACTAGCGGCGTCGTCTGCTTCAAGTGTTATGCCAGAAGCGACTATTGCACTAAAAACAACAAATGCAGTCAAAAGTATTACAAAATACATAGATCGCGTCCTTATCATCCAAGGCGGTCTAACGGTTTCACTCAGTGACAACCAAAATAAAGAAGCTTATGATGGTGTTTAATTGTTTTGCCTGCAGCTTATCTCTTCGCGGAGCAAGTATTCTATAGTAAGGATATTCTCGCTTTCTATCTTGAGAAATTAATCTTGAGAAATTAAGAGAGAGATAGCATCGGTTTGTAGTCCGTTGAAGCAAATTCTGTTGCTTGCAATCAGATATATGCATATAAAGATACTACCAAATTATTCACTGTTGTAGCCTGCTTTATTAGAACTGGACCGATGTAAGGTCTGTGAGGTGCTCCAAATGGCGCTTGGCTTCGCTCTGCGTAGATATCTTATGAAGTTCATTCTTTGCCTTTGATGCATATGAGTGATACAGCTTGTCCATTTGGTTGACAAAATCCTCTGGTTTGCCATTTTTCCGGATGAGCATGTTAAAAAGCCGATTTTCGTTACTCCAGTCAATAAGGTCGTCATGTATTTGGTAGGCGATCCCCAGCAAGTTGCCAAAAGATGTCATAGTATGGATCTGATCTTCGTCGCCGCCTCCAGTTATTGCACCAATCTTTGATGATGCTTCAAAGAGCGAAGCCGTTTTGAATTCAAGCACTTTGATATAGTCGTCCTCTGTGATATCCATTTCCTTACCAAGCTTTATTTCCATCATCTCGCCTTCAGTCATTTTGGTTGCGGCATTTGATAGCTCGTTGATGATGCGGGGATCTTTTAATTTTGAGCTGATGTTTAGTATGACGCCAAGAACAAAATCTGCAGTAAGTATGCTGCTGTTGTAGCCGTATTTTACATGGAATGAGGGCTTTCCGCGCCGCTGATTCTCCTCATCGATAATGTCATCGTGGATTATAGACTCTGTATGTAGAAGCTCGATTGCAGAAGCAGCCAGGTATGCGTCAGGTTCTACCTTTTTAGACTTGATGCATTCCGCCGACAGCACAAGGATTAGGGGTCTGATGCGCTTGCCTCCCTCGCAGGCATAGCGTAGTGGAGCATGGAACTCCGACCAGGAATATAGGTCAACCTCACGCTTTAATGCCTCCTCAATTTTGGCCAAATAGACAGCAAATAGCTCAGTTAAAGGGTTAGCTTCGATGTTTCTCCGACTGCTCAAAAACTGGCTCTATCCCTAAGACTATTTTCAAACTGGTCACCATATTAATTTACTGCTCTTTAAAGTAGAGAAGGAGAGAAAAGATGCTCTACTATTTTGAACTTGGATCCGATTGAAAAGGCATTATATCATAGAGAAGCCGTGACATAGCTGTCAATATAGAGCAGAGCCTGTATAGTTATCTTCAAAGTTTATCCCTACTATATGCTACTAATAATATTTCACACAATGTAGCCAAGAGTCCTTTTCAGTGTGATATTGGATCCTTGAATCGCTGCTCTTCATCTGATATGTCATGCATAGAATTTCTAATAATAATAATAATGTTAATAATAATAATAATAATACCTCTCTTGCTTTATAATGAGACGTCCGCCATACCCAGGAGAGGCTGATTAACTGTAGACGAGAAGAAAATAATAAGAAGAAGAGATGGCGGTTAAGATTATTGCTGATTAGTAGTGTTTCTGATTAGGGCACTTGAGTGTTGATGCAAGACAACAATAATACAGGTACTCTTTTTTACATATTTTTAAGAATCGAGCATAGTGACAAGCAAAAAATATCTGAGTTGCCACTGTATATCATATCATGGGAGACGTATCCATAGGGTGCTCTGGCTGGAATTATGGCGATCCGGTTGAAAAAGGGGGCTGGGTCGGCTCTTTCTATCCCGATGCTCAGACTAAACGTTTGCGTTATTATTCTGAATTTTTCCCTTCAGCTGAGCTGGATGCTACATTTTACGAGAAGTTCTACTCAAAGATGACTAGTGGCACATTCTATGGCATGGTAAAAGCTACACCTCCCGGATTTCAATTCTCTGTTAAGGCGCCTGAGACTGTGACACATACTAAGCTCATGGATGTCAAAAAAGGTGCACTTGAAGCGCTCCAAGAGTTCCTCGAAAAGATCTCTCCGCTAAAGATTGCAAACAAACTTGGAGCAATACTGCTGCAGCTACCCCCGAGCTTCTCAGTTAATGAGTTCAAGCAAGTCGAAGGATTCCTCAACAAAATGCCATCAGGCTACGATTATGCACTGGAATTCCGCCATCCGTCATGGCAGACTGAGGGACCTTGGGAAATGTTAAGGCACTATAATGTAGCAGCTGTAATGACAGATTCGCCGGATCCAAAGCTGCGGTATCTATCCGACGTCATATTGACTGCAGACCATTCCTTTATCAGATTTCATGGCAGGAATAAGGGTTATTGGTATAACTATCTTTATGAAGAAGAAGAACTGAAGCCTTGGACTGAGAAGATCAACAAAATAACAAAGGACCCTGAAGCAAAGAGATTGCGAATTTACTTCAACAACCACTATGGTGGCAAGGCTGTTGTCAATGCCATCCAGTTCAAAGAGATGATGGAAGGAAAGGAAGCCTCAAAAAAGGAAAAGAATGCAAAGCAGAAAATATTGGATGCTTTAGCCAAAGCAACTGCTCAAAAGAAACTCCATACGTAAGTGTACATACGTAAGTGCATCTGGTATTATAGTCTATCATAGCTCGCAGAGTGTGATACAATGGGACCGGTTTCAAATGATTATGTAATTCGCATATAATCAACCTATTTTATGTAGATTATCTGCCACGTCTCATTAAAATCACAGCCCATAACTACACACACTCTGCTCCCAACTGATAAGTAATAAGTATATGCATGAGCCGATTAATCGTCAGATTCTGCAGATGAGTAGTAGTAATAATAGTCATAATGGGGAGAATAAAAAATATGTCGCTTCTACAGAGCAGCTGGTAACTGAGATTGTTGTCAAGGACATAAAACGATCAACTAGATTTTATCGTGAGTTAGGATTTGAAGTACATCGCGATGCCGGCGACTTTGTAGAATTGACATGGGAGGATCATCAGCTCTATATCGCAGAACTCTCAGCATATCATGAAATTGATACTGATGCTGTGGAATTGCCAGAGCCACCCAAGTTTCCTCTCGCCAATATTAGAATCATGGTCCCAAATGTGGATGATTATTGGAAGCTAGTAAAACAAATGGGAGCCCAAATTGTCATTCCTATTGCTGATCGGTATTATGGTCTTCGGGATTTCATAATTTCTGATCCAGATGGCTTTGGTGTTCGCTTCGCTACTCCATCTTCACAAAGTATTATCTAGACTTACATACACGCTTGTCTTCCTTTAGTGGAAGAAGGACCAGAAGAAGAACAACAACACCAAGAGACCTAGTAAGCGACTACTTCAATTGTTTGTTCAGCAGTGCAGTATTTCTTAGCATTATTGTTGCTCAGAATGCACTTTAGGAATGATTTCTAGAATAGTTAGGATCAAAGTATTATATGACGCAACAACAGTCTTTATTCATTCAACTACTGAATCTCACTTAAAAGACTCAATAATAGGTAGCTTACACTTGAGCGGCTGTTGCTCTATCTTACCAATGCAAATCAAAGCAGCGTTAACCCTCATTTTCCAAACCTTGATCAGTTCACGACATTGAGCGCCAGAATGATCACCAATTGATCTGACAATCATGCAGCAGTTATCTTCACCACACATGCATTCAAATTCATCTGGGTCATGAAAGAAAAAGGTACGGTAATCGTATGTTGCTTCTTCGCCTTTTGCTATATCTTTGACAACTATATCAAATCCCTTTCCTGAATAAAGTACGTTAGCATTGCATGAGTGGTTTAGGTAAATGATTTCATCGCATGGGAGTAAATAGGAGCCATCAGCTTTTCTATAACCATATCTGAGAATGTGGCTCTTCTCACTGTCGGTTAGTATAAATTCAAAGTCGTCTTTTGACATTCTTATGCAGTCTTGACATTCAAAGGAAACTATAGTTCCTTTAGGAATCCTCTCTTTTGCAAAAAGACCTTTTCCCTTATTTGCTGCGTCCTTCACTTCAAATAACTTTGCGAGCATATATGCATACATCCATTAATGTTAGTACAGTTAATTTGCAATCAGATATTATTAATCTGATCTTTTATGTCAGATAAAAATCGTGGTAGAATTTAGCGCGCCTTTCATGGTTGAGCAGTTAGCGACTGAGGTTAGTCCGTTGCTACAGTCGACCACTTTCTCATCCATTGCAACAAGTTTATTATGGACTCTACCAATTCCTGACCCTTAGCTGTGAGTTGATATTCGACCCGAGGAGGAATTTCGTTGTATGAACGCCTCTCCACTATATACCGTTTTTTCAAGCTCGTGTAACCTGTAAGCAAGTATCTTGCTGCTAAGCCCATTGAGAGTCTCCCGGAACTTCTTGTACCTGACTGGACTAGTCGAGCAGCTAACATTGTAGTGGTAGTTCACTGGAATCCATGAGAGATTTGACCTAATAGTTCCAGCCATTCAATCACTTAATCAGCCAGCAAATGGCCACCAGCAGTATATATATCGGGAGATTTGCTAGGTCTACAATTAAGTTGACTAACATTTTATTCTCTTCACCTAGTAGACTCCTAGAAGGAAGTAAGAGAAGAAAAGACTAATAAAAATAAAAAGTTAGTAACCCTTGGTTATTATTCTATAGACTTGTCTTGACTTTTTCATAAATTTCATTAGGAGGTTATTTATTACCCATGCTGATTCCGCATGAGTAATAAATGCGATGCGATACAGAAGTAGAACCGACATCATCAGTGAGATCCTAGACGTGGCAAATGGCGGTAGTGCTACAAGAACCAAGATAATGTATAAGGCGTATCTCAGCTATAACCAACTCAAAGAGTATCTGATGCTTCTAACTGAAAACAGCTTGCTCAGCTATGATGCATATAATCAAACATATAGAACTACCGAAAAAGGTCTTAGGTTTCTTGACATCTGCAATCAGATGGATGATATGATAAAGAGAGCATATTCTGAGAACAAGCGATTACTCCTCTAAATATATCGTATGTAAAAAGAAGTTAGGAGTAATCCCAAGATACCAGAAGAATTAGCTTATAAAACAATGAGCAAATGTACCATAAAGACGCAATGTGTGTTCTTGCATAACGTTGATCATAATGCTATTTACTACTGTGAGTCAATTGTCGTATATGAGAGAAGGAGATAGATGATGAGACAATAATAGCTACCTCGACATAATCGCCGTGATTCTAAATGCGGCAAATAAGAGGAGAGGCATTGGAAAGAGCAGGTTAATGTATAAGACATTTCTTGGCTATGCACGACTAAAAGAGTATCTGCCAGCTCTAACTGAAATGGGATTACTTCACTATGACAGGGGTGCCCAGACGTTTAAAACTAGCCAAAAAGGTCTTAGGTTTCTTAACAGTTACAATCGGCTTTATGAGACGATGAAAAAGAAGATACCATCACCAATACGATAACAATAAGCCAGTGCGCAACAGCGTAATAATTGCTCTAACAAAGAGAAACAGAGGTTTTAGCCTATTGCTTGTCTTAGTACTACTGCTGGCTGTTACATGGCATCTGTTCTAAATCTGTCTAGTATCAATCTCTGCTTTCGTTCCCAGTCATCAGGAGGACACATCGGGTTATTACAGTAATATAATTTTTCGTCATTGCCAATATGCCTGCTTGCAAAATCCTCCAAACGCTTCAAGTCCATTGTCGCTCCGCATCTGGGGCAAGGAGGCAGCACCGAATTTGAACTATCTTTTCCCATTGTTGGCATAGACTCAGGATATTCTTCCTCCATGATCTTGCTATGCGTCGATAAGAGTTATAGAGTTAGGTAAAAGTTATGTTATATATGTCATAATAATCAAACACAGTTAGCGCTTAGTTGCTAGTTGTAGCGTGTGTATATTTCAAGAAACGGGGAAAAGGACAATATATTTTCAATTAATTAGGTTCTCCAGCAACAAACTGGGAAGCAGACACCTCCACATGGAAATTCGCAAAGACTGGAGATATATTGATTTACCAATGTCAAGACAAATGCTACCTTTCTTGCGTCTGCTGCGATTGTCAACCTGTCACATGTTTTCGTCCATGTAAGACAAAATGGAGTGATAAACCCATCCAATCAGTTAGTTAGTCAGTCAGTCAATCCTTAATTGCCGCAGCTGCCGCGGTTTTCATATCTTCTTCACCACTCTGTAAAAATTGGGTCTCCTTTACCTTTATGCTCTTCTTCTCGTTGCATCAAGATAAATGCCGTTTCAGCTTCTCTAATGTCTCCACCATCTTTAAACCTTGACCACATAATACTAAGTGTAAAGCTTACTGACCAGTTTCGCCGATGTGCTAGCTCTTGAGCTTGTTCATAGATTACTCGCTCTAGAAGCTGTTGCTGCTCCTTATGCGCCATCTCCTCATCATCTCATCAGCTTATTCTTAACATAATCCCGCCTATTACCACTGCTAGGAGTCGTGCCTTACTACTCATAATCTCTTTTGACAAGTCATCTAAATGTGGTGCTTGCTGTTGCTGCAGCCGATCGGCAGTTAGCTGGAATCCTAGACAGATTTGATGTAATATTTTTACCCAGAACAATAGAGACATATAACGGTCAGGTTTTGAATCATCTAGATCGCGGAAGACTTCTCTAAAAAAGATGGACTAAACTGGAAATAATTATACATGTATCACTTTTAGAAGGATTTAAGAAGCGGAGGATACAGTCACAGATAATTTGACTTTAGCTCAAAAAGATAATGTGACGCAACCAAGCAAGAATTTGAAGCAGAGGGCTCTCATCCTTTCAGGTGGGGGAGCTCTCGGAGCCTATCAAGTAGGAGTCCTTAAGACATTGTCGAAAAGACTTACTCAAGAAGATAATGAAAAAAGCGAAAACAACAGACATCTGTTCGATATCGTTGCAGGAACCTCCATCGGAGCGATGAACGGTGCAATTTTGGTAAGTCAATATCTTGAAACGAGAGACTGGCAGTCAGCCATAGAGCAACTCGAACAATTTTGGACATACAACGAAAAAGGCAAGGAAAAAGGGTTAGCTTCGACTCCATCTGAGCAAGATCTTGAGGCAACGAGAGGATGGAAGGTATGGCGTGAAAAATCAAGTAAAGGGAACGCCTCATCTGAAATAGCCTCAGAAGAAGCAGCGAGGAGATATTATTCTGTATGGCATTATATCGATAAAGGCGCACCAAGAGTGCACGAAACTTTGGATCGTAGACCGGATTTTAGGTTCTTTGATCCTTTTAATGAATGGCGTCCTCATAGCTCAGATCCCTTAAGAAATACTATTCTACATTTTGCAAAACATCCAATAGCCACAAGCCCTGAGAAAAATGAACCTAGGCTACTTGTATTTGCTGTAGATGCAGCTGAAGGTGAAACTGTGACATTTGATAGCTATCCTAAAGCTGATGGATCGAGAAAGTCAGAGTATGGCAAGTACACAAGAGAAAGAGGATATAAAAATGTGATAGAATATGACGAAGGAATAAATATCGATCACATTATGGCTAGCGGCACATTACCAGAGTTCTATGATTACAAGGATATAGACGGGCATAAATTCTGGGATGGTGGACTGCTTAGTAATACTCCATTCAGAGAATTTTTGCAAGCATACCGTGAATATTGGCATAATGTAGTACCGCACATAAAAGAAGCTAACGATATCCCTATTCCAGAATTAGAAGTCTATATTGTAAACCTGCACCCTTCAAAGCAAAAACAACCACAACAGCCTAACCCTCCTGAGCGGGATCCTCTTAATGATCGCGATGGCGTAAGAGATAGATACAATGACATAATCTATGGAGACAGAAGCTCCCATTACGATGAAAAGCAAGCGCATTTGATAGGAGACCTCCAAGATTTTGTTGCTCGCCTTAAAAGCCTTTCAACAGAATCTATTTCCAAGCTTTGTGAAGGTTCAGACAAGGAAGAATTGAAAAAAGAATTGGAAGAGATTTTAACAACACCTATTACATCGAGCAGGCATTCAAAAAGTCAACAAGGGGTGTATGATGACCTTGTCAAAAGGTATTATAAATTAACGAAAGTAGTTAGAATTGAGAGAACAAAGTATGAGGATTCTATTTACGGTAAGGCAGGAGACTTTACGGCCCAGACGATAAATGAGTTAATAGGGGAAGGAACGAATGATGCTGCAAACATATCATTGACTTGATAAGTAGTTACTTTACCATCTAGCATAAAGGTTATAGGAGCGTGATATAATGATGTGTCAATTACAAAAATGCCATTGGTGGTCACTACAAGTATCATTAACAAAAAAACTTATTTGATGACGTTTATTGTTTGGGCCATAGTACTTACCGATGTAATCTTTGGCACCTTTCTTGACGTTTTGGGAAAGCCCCTTAACTCTTCTTTTGGTGTAATATTGTTTATAGCAATGAGTATTACTGTATTTTTTGCAGGTCTGTATGCCCTTAGAGATTATATGGCTGCATTGCGCAAAGAGCTTGAGGCTCCTTCGTTTTTTAATAAGCTGTACAAGGCAACACCTATTTTTCTTTATGCACTTTTAGTCATCTTTGGAGTTATAATTGTTGAAATGGTATTATTTTCACAATATAGCACTTACCTGCTGATTCTAATTGTCTTAATAAGTGCAGTGGCCATCTTGTTCTTTGGTTTTCGCACTTACAAATTCTTGGCATGGTTCAAGTCTAGTAGCAATAAACGACACAATATCATGATATTGGCATTTGCTGTATCATCGATGCTCCTTTGCATCAGCATGACAGTTACTACTACACTTAATACAAAGATATTAGACTTTTCAAGACCACCCTCCATAGATCCAGATTTCCAGTCTAGCAATTCTATGGCAAGCAGACAGTTATCTAGAATAGAACTTATCATTCATCTCTATGTGTTTCTTGTCCCTCAAGTTACTGCTATTGCTATCGCAGAAACAGTTGCTGTTGCATTTTTCCTTCGTTATTTTAAGGATCAGATAGGAAGAACAACATTTTGGACACTTATAATTTTACCACCTGTACTTTTTTTAACTGGGATATTTGTTCCTCAATTATTAACAACTGCAAGTCAATTTGTATATATGGAGCCCAGGTTCCTTATCTTTAGGGTAATAGGTACCGCAGGATGGGTTGCAGCTGATTTTGTAATAGCTTTTGCATTTCTTTTAGTTGCAAAAACTCTTGGACGGCAAACTACCTCTTCTTCTCATAATAAGATCATTAACTATTTGATCATAGCAGCATTATCAACCATTTTAGTTTCTCCAACGACCAATAACTGGATAACCAATAATTCTTATCCACCCTTTGGAGCAATCCAACGTGCATTTCTGGTGCTTGCTTCTTTTCTCTTTAGCATAGGAATATACTCTGTCGCGCTGTCACTGGCCCAAGATGCAAAATTGCGTTATTTAGCTAGAAAATATGCAAAGGAGTATGCTCTGCTAGATACTTTAGGTAATGCACAACTGGACGCGGAGATTAAACAAAAGTATGTAAAACTAATCCATGAACACGCAGGTGCTATGAAAAAAGAAACAGGGGTAGAACCTTTGACAGATGATAACGAAATTAGACAATATTTAGACTTGGTAATTAGGGAGACTAGAGAAAAAAAGGATGACAGAACAGTCGGCGCCCAGCTTTAATCTTTGGTGGTTATATCAATCAATACGAATAGAGACGTCTTTTGTTCATAATCCCTTACCTATTCCTCCTCTTCCTCATCTGCTAAGCTTTCTTCTTCTACTTCCATTCTTGTTAGCACTTCAAACTCGGTGAAGCAGAAAAAGACAAAAAGTTAGATACGTCTGAGCAGCGTCTCATATTTCATATTGCAAATTGGACATCATCTGCTATTTGCAGAATGAGACAGAGGTATCTCAAACCACTAGATTGCTAAGATTGTGCCAATAAAGAGCAACGCCTTACTTACCTACCTCCCAACCATAGTGCTGTATTCTTACTACTATCTCTGCCGTCCTCATCGTCATCGTGCTTTATACTGCTCCTTTCTTCTCCATGATTACGTATCCATAGTTAATACCATCGTCTACGTCTGTTGCAGCAAATGACACTATTCTGTAGTTTTGTTTAATTGCTAAAATATTAATAGTTTTACTTAGATTTTCAAATTCCCCACTATCACTTATAATGACATATGGTTGTGGGAGTTCATCTAGTGGTATTTTGCCTTTTATGAACTCTTTTGCTTGTATTGTCTTTGTCCTAGTTTGGTTTGTTTGTTCTTCTAACTTTTCATCAGTCATTTCAGATATTTACCCCTTTACCAAAATATGCCTTGACATGTGGTCTGTATAGGTAGTAGAGGATTACTCCGTTGATGACAATGCTGATTATTCCACCTACTATGTTGACGACGCTCGCGATTGAAAAGGCATCAATTATAATACTTATTATCGTTACAACTACAGCAGCAGTCCAAGCCCATCTCATTCCCTTTAGTAGTCCATATCCAATAATGAACGATGCAACTGCAATCGCAATTAACACAGCACCAACGGCAGTGGCTATACTTCCAATGAATGCAGTCGGGACAAACGAAGGAGGGATACCAGAGATTGTCATGTTTCCACTATTATTATCAGTGATAGTCAGATTTCCATTACTCAAAGCATCTTCAAAAGTAGAGGGTGGAAGTGAAGAGATAAATGCCCCTGCAAGAATTGCGAGGATACCTCCTACAAGTACGACAGCTCCTCTAATAATGACCAGAATTGCAACTATTGTTACTCCAGTTGGTCGTGATTTGCGTGTGCTTTCCAAGTTGCAGCCCCGCTAAGAAGTTCCCACGGCTATTAGTATGAAACTGGCATGCATATACCATTAGCTTTATTTTGCTCTTATTATTAAGCATAGGCGGAAAAAAGGACACGTATTTTCAAACTTATTGTTTTCAAGGGACTAATATAGAAATTTTCCACACTAAGGGAAATATAGAAGAAGTCTTTTCTCTCCTCCCTCTCCCCCTCACTGCTAGCCTGTTTATAACTATCCGAGCATCTTCTTGTATGGTTCCATCGGTTTGGTGTCTTTAGTCCACGATTCAACAGAAGTAGCTACCATTTCGAAGATGGGGTTAGCAATCCTCAATCAAAAAGGTAAATACAACCAATACATGGAACTCTGTCATATGTCTGAAGATATACCGACTGCCTTGCTAACAAGAAGTGAAATTGAATGGCTTTTAGGAAAGCGGCAAATGTCCAAACAAACATTATGAACGCAAGATGCGTACGCTGTTCTTAACAAAAAGCTTAGGACTTGGGAGCAGTCGGAGCGACCACTGCTTGAGACTCATGGATTCCTAGCTGCTACTATTAGCAGTAGCGGCGCTACCACAGGTAGTAGCGGCATAGGTCGCTATCCGGGCTGCGGCACAGTCCGGTCAAGCATAGTGGATCCTAGAGTCGCACAGCTTGAGAGGGGTCAAGAGTCAGAAAATTATTATTATAATTATAATAATAATACTAAAATGCTCCGGCCGGGATTTGAACCCGGGATCAGCGACTCGAAAGGCCGCTATGCTTGACCGGACTGTGCAGCCCTACCGAGTACGGCTACTACACCACCGGAGCATTCGCAAACTGTGTAAGAACCTACACATAAAATCCTTTCTTGCTAGATTTCATAAGGTTTTTCTATTGGAGAAAGAAATTAGATTACTGATATGGACAGTGTTGTTCAGAGGATTGACTTAGAAATCGAAAACCGCAGCCTGCTCAAGCACTCTTTCTATAAAATGTGGTCCGAGGGCAAGTTAACAATTGATCATCTTCAGGGTTATTCAAAAGAATATTTTCAGCTAGTCAAGGTAGTCCCAAAGTTTGTTGAAAGGATTGCTGAGGCGACAGGCAATTCTGATGATATTATCACTAGTAATGCCCGTGAGGAGGCAGAGCACGTCGAGCTATGGGCAAGGTTTGCCACAGCGCTTGGTGTTTCGAGGAGCGATCTTATCACCTATGATGGCTCAGAAAAGACCAAAGAAGCCGTCGCCAAGTTGATGGAACTTGCCGGCCTTACGTTTGAAGAAGCAGTAGCAGCAATGTATGCCTACGAAATGGAGCTTCCAAAGATAAGCAGGAGCAAGATCGATGGACTGAAAACGTTCTACGGTATGGACAGTGAGGATGCAACAAAATACTTTGAGATACACGAAGAAGCAGACATGAGACACGCACAAGTATGGAGAGAGATCTTACAGAGGATACCATCAGGGAGACACGAAGCTGTCATTAACGCAGCTATCAAATCACTGCAAGCACAGAACAATCTGCTTGATTCGGTCCATGAAAAATATGTGAGCGGAGACGGTGTAGGCAGCCGCGTTTATTGCTAGTAGTAGCTACCACCTCTCTCCTTCACAATTCTCCAAACCTTTATACATACTTTTACTCTTCAAATTTTTCTGTTTGGGCCCATAGCTCAGCCTGGCAGAGCGACCGGCTCATAACCGGTCGGCCAGGGGTTCAAACCCCCTTGGGCCCACTATTTTAGAAGTGCTCAATTACGGGTTTCACAAATGACCCTAGCACCACTACTACAACATCACGGCTTCGTAGACAATCTTTAAGGCTTCAATAATGGAGCTCGATTATATGCACAGACCTAATCCCAGCGGGCCTGCCCTCCATCAAAGGGCTTCAAAAAATGGCAGAGCCAAAGAGGACACATTAGAGTGTGTGGTACCTTCAATATCCACAGCAGAGAAATAAATCAGAAGCGAAAGCAGAAGAAGGTGCTAATTCATAGCAGTCAAGAATGGCAAACCATAATGTGAGATAAGTACAAAACTACAAGAGATCAATCCCGAGGATTGTTGCTCAAACCAAGTTTAAGCTTTGTTTATGTCAAAAGAACAGAAGTCCACAAAACCCACGGGGCATTTTATGTCAGTTTATGTCAGTTTATGACAGTGCTTTTTGCATTGATGCAGGCAAAAGTACAAGATATAGAGCCGTAATGTGACGTCGTTTAAAATGAAGAGCGCTCTGCATTATTTGACGTTAAAATTATTATAAATTTATCAAAGTTATTAAATTATCATAAACTATAAGCAATTTATAGAAATCTTTTATATTTCCTGCTTTATAGCTGTAACTTTTAAAGATAAAAGTCTAAAAGCAATGGCTGCTTAATATCATCCTAGAGTTCAGAAAAAACAATTATGGCTTCAATAACACAGGATAACAAACTAAAAAATCATAGCCAGCAGGAATCAAACTCTGGTCAAACAACATCATCAATGAGGTCAAAGCAAACTTTCAAAAAGGGACAGGATAGTAATAACAACAACAAAAGAGAAGAAGAAACAGCAAAAAGAGCAAAGAAGAAAAGGCCAACCAAAGTAGGCTTAAACGATACACTAAGGCGTATCAGACAGTTTATGGTTGAAGGACGGACCAACTCAGAGATTCAAAATATCCTACAGCTTGAAGAGCGCACCTTTTACAGATACATGGCTAGAATCTATGAAATAGATCAAGCCTTGTTTGAGAAACAAGAGAGAAAAACGATTACAACAGAAATTGGCCTATTCAAAGATAGATTGCTCAAGTCATACATGTGGTATAATGCAATGGCTGACAATGAGAACATGAAGGCAGAGATCAGAATGGAAGCCAAACGAGATGCTTTTGAGGTAGCCCGTGCTGTTGTAAAGTTGGAGAGAGAAGGTCCTAGGGTAATAGAAGAAGAAGGACAACGACTGGTGAAAAAACTATATCAAAATTCAAAATAAGCTAAATGAGATAGTGCTAGGCTTTCGCTACTTCCTTTATGAACATCCTGTCGGATGTAATATTGTTAGCAGGGTAGTGAACTGGCTGACCTTCAACATTGAAAGCAAAAATGCTGTCAGGATTTGTATTCCGCCTTTTGGTTTGGCATCGATCCACATCTTGTATTTGTCTGCTTTGGCAAATGTGTGAACTATACTGAAACCACCAGAGTCTCTTTGTTCAGCTTTGGTCTGTTTTTGTGCTAGTGTGGATTCTGCCTGTCGCTGGGATACTAGCACTGGTTAAGAAGTAACAATAACATGGTGGTGGATTTCTAATTGGAACAATCCTTGGAATTATTGGTGGAGCGCTGGCAATTAGCAGAGCTAGATAATACATAGGGAATACTAATGGCTCCAAGTTTCTATCATCTGCCAGTTAAATCTGAAAGTATCTTTACACAACCTACACACGATCTCAAGCAGATACAAATTTGAACTCAATTTTTGATAAATGATTCATAATAGAGAAGGCTTCGGACAATTCACAAAAAATAATGAGGGTAGATTTCTTGCTTCCACATTGCTTAAACATTAATTCCTATGCTGATTTCCCCTGTTTACATGCCACCATCCGTTGGTCCTTGCATCATCCCCATCATGCCAGTCATGTTACCATGCCTCATCATCATCATCTCTTCTATCATTTCTGGTGACACCACTATTCCATAGATTGGTGTGTCTCCAAAGTGATTTTCAAGTGCAGCTGGATCAGGTGATATTGCTATCACTCTGTCTTGTGCTATTTCTATTGTTGTTGGAACATTGGGGACTGGGCCTTCGCGCATTGTAACTGTGGCCGTGCCGGTTATTGTAGTAGAGTTTGTACTGCTATCAAATGTCGCCTCTCCAGTTTGAGCGAAGTTGGATATTTCATGATTATGCATAGCGGAACCATTGAGCATTACCATATGAAGCGTTGCATCGAAGCCTGCGATGTTGCTGATGCTACCACCAGTCGCGTCGGATGTAGTAGTAGTATCATTCTGTGGTGAAGCCATCTCCATCATCCAATGGCCCGAAACTATCCATGCTGGTTCCCCCTGCTCGTTATTTTGGATGCTAGAAATCATACCGAACTTGTGGTTTGCACTAAATTGGCGCAACATACTCATTATGTCGCCTCCTCCTGCACCCATATCCATAGACATGCCAGGAATT
>DATFBV010000040.1:0-4770 GCA_035253605.1 Nitrososphaera sp. | reverse complement strand
AGGCACTCCCTGTGCGGGGTAGAATGCAGTGCTGACAAATGAGAAGAATAGGAACACACTGTTGACTACGACGTTGAAACCCTCGCTGCTCTTCAACCGCGTTGATATGATTATTGCGATCGAGCCGAAGAATATCGCGCCTGTTATAAGCGCATAGAGCACATATAGCGATCCGACAAGAGTAGGTTGCGCGCTTCCAACAAGTGTCGGCGTACCAGCTATGAGAATAAGCCCTGCGCTTGCAAGGCCCATCAACATGATGGTAATAATGGTACCAGCAATATACTCCATCCTTGCAAAGGGCATGACTAGTATCTGTTGGAACATACCGTTTCGCTTATCGTTCCATATTATGCTGCCTGCAATTGTGCTGCTGTTCATCATATTAAAGCCGATCATCCCTGCAGCCAAGTATGCTGGGTATGGAATGGTTGTATCCCCCATCGGTACTCCCTGATCGCCAATGAGTGCTGAGTACGAATAACCTGCGATAAAGATGTAGACTATGGGAAATACGACTTGCCATACAAGGAAGACCTTGTCAATTGAAGCCACAATGTTCCGATACAGCAGTATTGCAACGGCATTCACTAGCAGTCGCTAGCTCTTTTGACGATTGCAGTATATTAACGGTGGTGAGCTGCGTGAGCTGCTAATGCGAAGGAATCGTCTCATATCCTATGGGCAATTGGTCTTTGGCACATACTATTATTATTATTTTATTATTTTAAGAATCAAAAAATCCATCGATAATATTGACTAGATTTAAATAACTTGCAACCAAAGCCTATTAACAAATGCGTCATGATTGCTGAAGACATGGTTGAAAAGAAGCTGCGCGGCTCTGGAGGTTACGCTATTGCAAGAGTAACAGATGAGGAGCAAAAGAAGGGAAACCTTGGAGGTCCGGAACTGTTCTTGGCCGGCATTGGTAGGCTTGACGAGGACAGGTTCGTGAAACACTATTGCAACAAATGTGAAAAAGTGTACGAAGGCTCACCCGCATTGGTATTTGAAAATCCCAACGAAGAGCTTGGAGAAGGTGTTACACTTATTGAAAAGGGTGAGTACAAGTGCAAGACCTGTAATGCCACAATTGCACAATATCGCAAGTTCGATGCCCCCGCCCAGACACCCCAACAGCAAGAGCCTACCGTCACCAGGCCTTCTATTCAAGTACCCGCCTCAAGAGCAGAAGGAAAGGAGAGTCCTTCTTCTTCCGCTGACTCTATTGGTACAACCACCGCACCCCCACCCACAACTACAATTACAAGCGATAACTTTTTTCCAATGCAATCTCTCGTTGGGATGTCTGCATACGATAGTGAGGCGATGCTAATTGGAAAGGTTGACCAAATAGGTCTGCGCAAGGTAGGTGGGGGAGGAAACGCGCATATAACGATCAAGATAGGTGAAAAAGAAATACCGTGGGATGGCATATCAAAAATAGGAGACATTGTTCTGCTCAAAACTGCTGGAACCCAGCCTGCTGCAGCAGTCGGAGGCAAGTGTTCTGCTTGCGGCTACCAAAACGACTCTGATGCTGCATTTTGTGCAGAGTGTGGCACGAAGCTCTAGTATCAACTGCTACTACTAATTGAGGATTATTCTAGCGTCAACGACTCTGGCGCCCTTTCCTTCTTCAAGTACCAAAAGCGGATTGATGTCAAATTCTTTTATCTCTGGAAAGTCTACGACGAGTTGGGAGAGTCGCTGGAGTGAATCCGCAATTGCTCTTAAATCGGATGACTTTTCTCCTCTGACGCCCTTTAGTAGCTTTATGGTCTTGATAGATTCGACCATGTTTATCGCCTCTTGCTCGTCAATGGGCACGATCCTAAATACAACATCCTTGAGCACTTCAACATAGATGCCACCAAGTCCAAACATGATGACTGGCCCAAATGTGGGGTCTTGACTTGCCCCAAGTATAGTTTCCTTGGCAGACTTGATCATTTCCTGAACAAGCACACCCTTTATCTTGACGTCTGACTTGTACTTTAGCGCATTCTCTGTTATTGTCCTAAACGAACTTCCCAATTCGTCATCGGTCTTGATGCCCACCTTGACTCCGCCTGCGTCTGACTTGTGGATGATGTCAGGGGAAACTATCTTCATGACCAGAGGATAGCCTATTTCCTTTGCTGCATCCATACACTCTTGCTCCCTGGTACACAAGATGCTCTTTGGAGTTGGAAAGCCATAAGCCTCAAGCACTTCATAGCCTTCCTCCTCAAGGAGGTTGCTCCTTCCATTCTTGCGTACGTTTTCAAAGATTGACTTTACCTTAGCCGTATCTTTGGCAAATTGCAGGATAGTTCTCTTGTTTGAAGTTTCATCGAGCCATTTCTTAAACTCATACATTGCCTTGAGTGTCCTTATTGCAGGCTCTGAGTATAGGTAGTAGGGGATGCCGCCTTCTGACATGATCCTTCTATTTTCCATCCCTTCGGCGAGACCCATCAGCGATGCAAGTATTGTCTTGTTCGGAAATTGCTGCGACACCTTGACAAGAACCCTTGCAAGGTCGTCGTAGTTGAGTGTGGCTGAAGGGGTGCACATTGTCACGACAGAGCCGACATTTGGATGCGACAATGTCAAATCTAACACTTTTTCAAACCTCAGGTAATCTGCATCACCAACAATATCTACAGGGTTCCTTGGCGAACCGTACGCGGGTATGACAGATGCTATCTCCTCTCTTATAGATGAGATATCTGCCATCTTTAATCCGTACCTCGAACAGGCATCAGTTGAAATAATAGCTGGGCCACCTGCATTAGACACAATAACGACATTGCCATTTGGTAGCGGTTGCTTTGAAAAAGCAGTAGCGAGATCAAATAGCTCGGCCATTGTGTCAACCCTAATTACGCCACACTGAGCAAAAGCCGCCTCATAATTTGCATCAGAGCCACCCAGCGCGCCTGTGTGTGAAGCGGCCGCCTTGGCACCTTCTGCAGTCCTGCCAGACTTTAGCACGATTATCGGTTTTTTTCTTTCAGTGGTTATCTTCTTTGCAATTTCCATGAACCGCCTTGCATTTCTGATATCCTCAAGATACATCACAATGACTCTAGTGTCTTCATCTTCTGCCAAGAGCTCAAGGACATCACTTTCATCCATGTCCACCTTGTTGCCCATACTTATGACCTTTGAAAAGCCTATGTTCTGAGCTTCTGCGTCTTCTACAGTTGCAGCGCAGATGGCCCCACTCTGTGATACAAGTGCAATATTACCATATTTTGGAGTGATCTTTAGGAATGTGGAATTCATTATGTTATCCTTTGAAAAGCTCATTATTCCAAGGCAGTTTGGACCAATTACTTTAATATCATATTTCTTGGCAATTTCGCCAACCTCTCTTTCTAGCTTGGCACCAGCCTCGTCTACCTCCTTGAAACCTGCCGAAACAATGATTGCACCTTTAATTCCCTTCTTGCCCACCTCTTCCATCACAGAAGGGGTGAATTTGCTTGGCGCAGCCACCACTGCAAGGTCTATAGAATCTGGAATATCAAGTACATTTTTGTACGCAGTCAAGCCACCCACTGTTGGGTTTGATGGGGTGACCGGGTAAATTTTGCCCTTGAAGTGCTTGGCAATATTGTAAAAGATCGTCTTGCCCACTCCTGGCTTTTCAGAAGCCCCAATTATAGCGATCGACTTGGGCGAAAAGAAGATCGAGTTTGACATGAAGTGAAGGCATCTGAGGCTGGTTATAAATGATTCATATATAGATAGCTTTTTACTCCAGAAGTCAAATAATACAATAGTGTAAATGGCAAGCGGTATTTTGATGCTGCTAGTAATCCCAGCAATAATTGCATTTGTCTTTGGAATATGGGTATTTTATAGTGTGGTAATCGATGTGTCAAAAAGAGAAACATCTCAATTTACTGTAGTAGGGCCCGACACGATCAGAATGAAAGTCGACCCTCAGGAGTAAAAGCAGCTCTTAATTTAATGGTTCAAAAAATCAGAATTTAGGATGTATATGATCATGGTCATTTTATTAAATAAATAGTCAAATATCCAAAAAGCAACCTTTATTTTCAATTACAAAATCTCTACACACTGCATTGAGTGGAATAAACGAAATAGTAGATGCTGAAATGGAAGGTCTAATTACAGACCTCAAGACCCTGATAAGGCAACCAAGCATTTCTGCAAAAAACCATGGCTTAGTCGAGTGCGCCAACCTCGTCGCAAAAATAATGCGCAAGGCCGGCATCAACGCCGAAGTGCTCTACCTTGAGGACAAGACTGTTCCGCCCATTGTTTATGGCGAATTAAAATCAAAATCAAATCCAAACAAGACTATTTTGTTTTATAATCACTATGATGTGCAGCCAGAGGAACCACTCGAGCTATGGGAGAACGACCCATTTAGCGGGAAGGTCGAGGGCAACTATGTGTTTGGCAGAGGCTCCGCTGACGATAAAGGGGAACTGATTACGCGCATCAAGGCAGTTGAATATTGCTTGAAAAATACAGGCGACGTGCCTTGCAATGTAAAGTTCATGGTAGAAGGCGAGGAGGAGGTGGGCAGCGTGCATATTGAGCAGTACTTCAATAGATACAGCAATAGGCTTTCATGCGACGGTGTAATATGGGAATTTGGGTATGTAGATGCTAAGGACAGGCCAATAATCAGCCTAGGCATGAAGGGACTCTTATATGTTGAATTGATAGCAAAGGGGCCAGTGCGTGATGCCCATTCCAGTCTTGCAGTACTTATTGAAAACCCCGCATGGCGTCTTATCCATG
>DATFBV010000039.1:0-4415 GCA_035253605.1 Nitrososphaera sp. | reverse complement strand
GTGCAGCTCCTCCACCTCCCCCTTCCCCTTGTTGTTGCTGTGCAGCTCCTCCGGTATCGCCAGGCACATTTCCACTCGAGCCAGGCACAAGGGGCTGATAGTATGGCGAATCGATTCTACTTTCGTCAGGGATTGCAGCTGTAAAGAAGGTGTAAGTGATATAGCCGGTAATCGCACCCAGTACAAGAATTACAGGAAAAGCGATTTTTCCGGGTTTACCCATAATCGGTAATCGCTAGCCAATATCCCCTTAATAATTCCTTCTGGATTAAACTATATTCCAAGATGTTATGCATCTTGAAGAGATGACACAACAAAAAATGGTCACTTGCAAGGGCTGCCATAGAAAATTTCTAATTCCTACGGTTGACACCAGCAGGCAGGAGATATCTCGTGACATGGTTGGAGCAACTTTTGCCCTCATTTGTCCGTTTTGCATGACACATGCCGTCTATACTGCATACGACTTGGAATAACCTTTATACTGGACATAAGAAGACACAAAGTGTCTTTGCGGATGGGTAGTAGTAACAACAATAACCCTTCTATGTCTTGCACGCTTTGTGGGAACAACCTTACTTTTCGTTATAAGTCAATGCCTGAATGGAACATCTCCGGCCTAATGTGTGGCCAGTGTTATGACAAGAAGTTGTTTGAACACTACCTAGCACCTTACAGGAAAATATTACAAAAGGGTAGCAAAGACTAAATACTAACTTTTGCTTCCATCATAAATATGCCAACTGGGTATATTCTAGTAAACTGCACGCTAGGTTCTGAGGAAAAGATAATTGATGAAATTGCTAAGCTACCTGACGCCAAAGAAGTACGGGGTACATATGGCGTTCATGACATATTTGTCAAGGTCAAGTCAGAGAACACCGAGGCAATGAACCACACAATTACGAACAAGATACGCAAGATTCCAGGCATTACGTCAACTGTCACGCTTGTTGTCATTGAAGAGCAGGGTGGCAAGGGTTAAATTAGACCAGCTCTTTCTTTCTATCTTCTGACCTTATTCTCTTTATTTCATAAAAGATCATTCCCGAGCTTGCAGCAACTATTGCCCAACCTATTGTTCCAATTGTAGCATAATTAGAATAATCTTCAAACAACAGTGCGATGCCTGTAGTTGCAATTCCTGCGAACCAGACTGTGACCAGAATATGTATCTGCATTACCTTTAGCCCCTTATATCCTCATCAAAGCCAAAAAAGTGTCTAAGCGTCTTGCCGCACCTGGTGCAGTTGCAGAATTCGATAAATTGGAATTCTTCATACTTACGGTAGACAAATGACTCTTTATGGTCGCAGAACATTTGTCGCAGGGCTTGGAGCATATATGCTATATAGGTAGGCAGGCTAAGTTCATTATTACTATTTCGTTGATATATGGGGCTTCATTATTCAACATGCTTATTGGGCCCGTAGCGTAGTCAGGATATCGCGGCGGTCTTCGGAACCGCAGCTATATAAGCGGTGAAGAGAACCGCAGATCATGGGTTCGAATCCCATCGGGCCCGCTTACACTCAAGTAGCTAAAACCTTGTTTGGTCGCGCATATTCTGTCTGATTTATCTAAGGTATTGCAAAATGGCTTCCATTCCTCTTTTCCATTGCAAGTGCAATTCGAAATGAAGGTATTGTTCTGCCCATTCAGTTTACATGCGCCACTGCCATGATCCAGTTTGGGTCAGGAAAGAAAAGAAAAAAGCCTTTTACTACTTATTATCGTAGCTGAGGATATTCTACTAACTTGTAGAGTTGTGTGTTCTAGTGTCTTCGCCTGTCATGATACCGCCTGCTATTCCGGCTCCTCCTGCGCCTCCGCTTCCTATTGTCCCACCCTGTGTAGTGTTACCATCTGTTGTTTCATTTTTTTGAGGAGTAGTTATGTTACTTTGTTCACCGGCATCGCCAATACCTTCTACTGCTGATATTGATCGATTTTCTTCTGCTGATATAGTGGTATTAGTCGCATTTATGTTACTAATAGCAGCACCATCGCCGACCGTTGTAGTAGCATTCTGGCTGCTAACTTGCGCACTTGCATAATTTGGTGCACTTATAGTTATTATTATCCATGATGTCACACTCAGTGAAAGTATCGTAATGACCAAGGTTGCAACTAAAGTCTTCTTATTACTCTTTGATAGCATATAATAAATCAAGCAAAGATCATATGACTTTAACAGTTGCGTCCTCTAGTCAATTGTATTTGATCCCAAAATTAGCAGAAGAACCATTTGAAGCCGACGCCTAACTTTCGCTTACACTTCTCTATTTCTGCATACCAAATACAATACAACCTTTAACATTTCAATCTCTGTAACTAACCTTTGCGTATCTTCTATGTGGATAGCCTCTTCCTTTTGCCTTTGCTTTACCTTCAAAAGCCGCTCCAACTTGTCTGGATCTCTTGGAGCATTTTGAAGGGTCTTGATCTGCAATTTGAAATGCTCGTTCACAGGTGGACTATTTAGTTGTTCATTAATCATTCTTTGACTTGCCTCTATCATTTTTTGTATGGCTACTTCTGTCGAATCATAGATTGAGAACACCAAATCGATAGGGACTACCATAGCAACGAAATGAGATGTTGGTTATAAACTGGCTCACACTTTAGAGAGAGAGGGAGGGGGGAAAGAAGAAAGGAAAAAATTGAATAAAAATATTATATTATATGCATGTATAGTAAGTTTTCCTTCTGTAGTTTTGAGCTTTTACTCCTATGGATGTTCCACAATTTTTGCCGCAGCCAAAGCAAAAGGTATGGTAATAATAAAGATACAAAACGTAATAGCTGCAACAACTCGAAACTTAGAGCAAGGAGAAATCTGATGAGCAGCTGGTCTTTGGAACCGCAGGCTAGGGGATCGAAACCCCTCCGACCAGTCGTTCTACTTCTTTTCGTAGCCTACGATGCTTAACCAATTTATCTTCATGTCTGCGAGGATATCTCCAAGTACCATTCATGTTAATGATAGTTGTACTAGCACCTGAAGTTTTCATTATGACGTTGTTGCTCAGTGGCAGTGAAGCATATCTTTAGGAGGCACTTTTGGCAGCTTCGAGTAATATTAAATTTACTTTCTTAATCAGAGATTCCATGCTTAATGGCTTTACTGCAAATTCATCTGCGCCATAATCCATTATTCTTGTCTTTTCCTCTGATAAATTCCTATTCGCTAAAACAAAGATCTTCACATTCTTATTCATCCTTTTTACATTTAGGATAAGCATAGCGCTTCTATCAGCTGCTATCTTTCCATTAACTGTGATCGCATCGATTGTATCACCTAGTTCTGCTAATTTGTCAATACATTCCTTGGCGGATAATGCTTGATGAGTTTCATAGCCATCTAACTTGAAGTGACTGCGAATAAAGGAGTTAAGTTCAGCATCATCATCGCAAACTATTACATGAGGTGTCTTATTTTGCATTTATAAGATCACGTAGCATTACACCTCCTATTATCTTCTGTGCTATCAATAAGTTATTCTGCCACCCTTTTTTATCTTCTCAATTGAGGTAATGCTACTAAGTTAAGAATTTGAATTTCTGGGGTTCTAAGTGTATGCATTGATGATGATACTTAAACATACACCGACACTTAATCTACTTAGGTTCACCCAAGCTTAAAAGAGCGAGTAGAAGAAGGGGAAGAAGAGAATACATACGATGACACTAACAAATTCACATCAAGCTGATCAAGCTGTTCCGCAAAAAGCGGACTTTTCTGTAACTTGAAAAAACATCCCTCTAGCTTGCCAAACCCAAGGAGGTCTACAAAAACGACAGGGAGCAGACACTTGACGAAATTCAAGATAATTTTTACACAATACTTAATATACACTTTTTTAACCACTTGCAATGCTATGGCGAAGGTAGGGATAAGGAAGAAGACAGCAAAATCAAAAGTCAGCGCAATCCCAAAAGGCTATCACTCAGTTACTCCCGTTCTCGTAGTCAAAGGAGCAGAACAGGCAATGGAATTTTATAAAAAGACTTTTGGCGCCAAAGAGCTCGATCGTGCATATATCCCAGACAGCAACATAATACTGCACGCTGAGATGCAGATTGGCGACTCTCGTATCATGCTAAACGATGAGTTCCCAGAGATGAACTGCAAGTCTCCTCAGTCAGTGGGAGGAGCAAGCACAGCATTATATGTCTATGTCAAAGATGTCGAAAAGATATTCAGCCAAGCATCAGCCGCAGGTGCAACCGTTACGATGCCTGTAATGGACGCATTTTGGGGTGACAGGACCGGGCAATTGATTGACCCTTATGGACATATCTGGTCGTTTGCAACCCGCAAGCGCAACCTCTCTCCAAAAGAGTTGCAAAAGGCACAGGAAGAGTGGCTTTCCAAGATGACAAAAGGCCAGCAGGCGCAAAAACCACAATAG
>DATFBV010000038.1:0-11660 GCA_035253605.1 Nitrososphaera sp. | reverse complement strand
ATGATAGAATCATATCGTGATACTATTAATTCAACAAGGGAGCTATATGTTGCAAATGTTTCACTTCAAATGAGCGATACTATGAAAACACTGACAATATTTTCTGCCATCTTGCTACCTCTGACATTCATTTCAAGTTTGTATGGAATGAATGGACTAGACTTGCAAAACCTTTTTGACTTTCCAATGGGCTTTGCAATAGTTTTGGGTACGATGGGCGCAATCACTGCAGGTCTATTTATCTTCTTCAAGAAGAAGCAGTGGATTTTAACTGGCACTGACCCTCTAGATACTGGCGTTAGTACCAGCGGCGGCAGTAGTAATAGTAGTAAAGCAGATACAAGAGGTAGTAGAGAATCATTCAATGACGATACATGGAGCAAAAAAGAACAGGAAGAGTACAATATTAGCAACGATTATTCTAACCCCAGTGATAGAGTAGCCAAAACTTCAGCAGACAAGATAAGAAGTTCTGAGACAGAATAGACTCCTCTGTTTGCCAATACCTATCAAACTAAGGACTCTGAAACTCGACTTCATCGTAATCGTTTATTTCGCTCATAAATGCCAATGTGAGATTTTATCTTTAGATCTTTTCATTTTTCACACATGATAAGAAGGCAGGAGAGGAACTAACTCTCATGCCGCTGCTGTCTGCTACGTGGAGCACACACAGGTGGTTGTTGTCTGATCACCAAAGTCATAGAAGATTCATTGAGAGAGGTTAATAATTCTGTCGCGATGATTACTATTGTTGATTATAGTTTATGGCAATAGATGAGGCTTCCAAGATGAGAGCGATTAGAAAGGCCAGAGAGATTTTACGGAAAAGTAGCAGTAACAAAAACAAGACTATGAATGTCAACGAAATGAATTATGTAATTGATACTCTCAAGGATATAGAGAAGCAGCTGCAGCTAGAGCAAGACGAACGCACAGGCACCGCATGATATCGATAATAATAAAAAAATATACGTAATGAGCAAGACTATAGTACCACTGCATCTAGATGGCATCACAAAAGCTATTCTTGAGGGCTCTGTTGAATCAATAATCCGTGGCGATCAAATTCGCGCTCACATCGCTACCAGAAACTATATGATCATGCATCATTATATCCTCATCAGATGCTAAAAATTGCATTAGATGGTTATTGCCGTCCCTGTGGATTTAGGAACCATGTTATTATCAATTAAAGCCCTTCCTCGTCTTACATGTCATTTATTAACTGCAAATCTATAGCCAAGATTCAGTTATTATCATACTGTCCGAATAAATTACAGAAAGGCGATAGTATATTGACTCAAGGTGAAATCTCAAGCTAGACAATTTGAATCCTTGAAAATCTGGGAATCATTTAAGAACATACTTCCATGGTATTTTGCAGTCTCTACAAACAATATGCCTGCGAAGTACTTAATTGCCAAATGCATACCCTGTAACCTTGATCTTTCATCTGCATCTGAAGGAGAGCTTTGGAGAGAGAATGGTTTGCTGACTCGGGCCTTTTTGGATATGTGGCAAAAAGTAAGAGCAAGAGAGATATCAGCGCTTCCTCCTAAAGTAGCAGAAGGTCCATCTCTTATGGACTTAGGTGTTGAGCTAGCCAAACGCATGTTGGCTCACTGCAATTTTTGCCGTTGGAACTGCAAAGTTGACCGTTCCAAGGGGATAAAGCATGGAACATGCCAGCTTGAATCAACATCAAAGGTAGGCAGCTACTTTCATCATCGCGGAGAGGAGCTTATCTTCAGGGGCACGGGGGGTTCTGGAACAATATTTTTTACCAGTTGTAATATGAGGTGCTCATTCTGTCAAAATGGCGACATAAGCACGGATAAAGATAATGGGATTCCAATAACTCCAAGTGCCTTGGCCCTTATGGCCTGGCAGCTTAGGATGGAAGGATGCCACAATGTGAACTGGGTAGGTGGCGAACCAACAATCCATCTACATACAATAGTAGAAGCAATAAACCTGCTCGATTCTTTTACAAAGCCTGACCCCACGCAGCTCAAGTACATAAAATCTGTCAAGGCCGATGCCAGTTATTTTGATTTTTGGCACATGAATTCAGAGCATGCCTTCTACCAGGATCAGTTTAACTGCCCGCAGCTCTGGAATTCGAACTTTTTCATGAGTCAAGAAGCATTGAATATCCTCCGCAATATTATGGATGTGTGGTTACCAGATTTTAAATTTGGTCCGGGTAATTGCGCATTTGACATATCAAGAACTCCTTGGTACTGGGAGACTGTAACTAACAACATGAAGCTTGTATATGAGTGGGGTGAGAATATGGTGATTCGACACCTAATAATGCCAAACCATATAGAGTGCTGCACAAGGCCTGTACTAGAATGGATTGCAAAGAATATGCCAGAAGTACCAGTCAATATCATGGATCAGTACCATCCTGACAACCTTTGTGATCCAGAGTCGTCAAAATACCGTGAGCGCTACAATGATATCTCTCGCACTTGTGCTCTAGAGGAAATAGCCAAGTCATACAAGTACGCAAAGGAGTTAGGTCTTAACTTTGAACCGCTATCATATGAAAAATCTGTTTATGGCCTGAAGGTCTAATCAGACTATATACAATACACAAAAAAACACGCACAAAGATATATGCACACACATATATCCTCCAATTAATTTCCTTTACAGTTTGTCTTTTCAAGAAGGGTCCAGATCTCATCATAATTCAGAGATGCTATGCTATCGGAGAAGTACTGGTTTGGCGTTAACCTTGACGCGAAATAGTGTGTAAGGTTTTCTACGCATATCGCGCCCATCATGAAAGCGGGCTTGCCGGTGCAATTGATTTGCAGTAACGTAAAGATAACCATCGGATGCCAGCGACATTGTATCCGGCCACAATAGACGGGGGTCATGTACTACCGTCTCCCATTCTCCATTTGGATTTTGACGCATGATCGCATTATGCTCATAATTAGTCACGTATATGTGACCCTCTGCATCCGATTCAAGCCCATCAGATGCGCCACCTTTATCTCCCTCATCTTTAACAGTCCTCGAGACATATTGGTCATCGACTGATCTATCTGAAAGGGCCTCTGTGCTTACGCTATAAAGCTTCCGGCTGGCAAGTGGGCAATAGTACAGTCTGTCGCCAGTAGCACTGATTGCTATGCCATCTGAACCCATATTAGCAGCCAACTTCTGGGACCCCTTCTCCTGCTCCTGCTCCTGCTGCTGTTTTACTAGAAATGGCCGTCCTTCAACGATCGGCAGAAAGGTTCGAAGAGCCTCTGCCTTTGTAGAAGGATGATCGTTGAGTCGGCGCCAGCTTTCGCCTGAAGCCAAGTCTACAGCGATAATTCCATTTGGTCCATTTTGAGCAGAGTCAGTGATATATGCAATTCCTTCCTTGCCTCTCCGCAAGTCAAAGCGCACATCATTTAGATAGGTTGTAGGCAAAGCTACGCTTTGGGGGAAAAGAATTTTTTTAATGACCTGATTTTTTTCTAGGTCAACGCATACGAGTTTTGGTCCACCATACTTTGTTGGCTGAAACATTGGGCTGCCGGTGTCAAGAATCCAAAGCCGATCTGCTGGATCGACTACGACTGATTGCACCGACACAAGAGTAGTAGCATCATCATTGGCTACTAGATCAGGTGTGTCAGTTTGATTCATAGCCTCGTTTGGATAAGCGACTGCCTTGCCATCTTTGAGTTCAGCGACTGTAAATGGGACTTCATCGCCCCACTTCGGAAAATTGACAAATATCCGTCCTTTCTGTGATACTGTAACTCCGGTCGGCATAGCGCCATTAAAGTGAGCGACCAGCTCTAACGCACCTAGCGGCTCCTCAGAGGGCAACTGCTCGGCAGGGATGATTGTATGCTGCTGCTCTGATTTGGATACCGACTCGTATGGAAAGTAGTCAGCCATGTTGCGGCTCAGTAAGCTAGCTATTTATCACTATGTTAAAGGCAATCCGGATTTTTATTCTGATAATGTAGTATAACACTACTTCTTCTATCATCATCATCATTAACAAATCAATAGGTCGTCACTTTTTCACGAATTCTTTCTTCACATATATAAAGAAAAAATACAACAGAATGATTAACGCTTCAATTAGGTTACCTGCCGCGGGCCGAACGGATAATTAAGAAAATATAATGGAGAGCAGCGAATGAAGGAAGAAGCCTCGATGAGCATCACATTACGAACAGGTACACCTGAGGACGCCAAGCAATGTGGCGAAATTTGCTATAGAGCGTTTAAAGGTATTGCGGAGGAACACAACTTTCCACCTGACTTTATCTCCCCCGAAGTCAGCATCGCAATGTTATCGGAGTTTTTGGCACACCCCGACATTTACGGAGTTGTTGCCGAACTTGATGGACGAGTCGTTGGCAGCAACTTCATCGATGAACGTTCGATTATTGCAGGCATAGGCCCAATCACAGTAGATCCGGCCGTGCAAAATCGAGCAATTGGACGCGACTTAATGCTGCATGTCCTGACCAGGGTTGCAAAGAGGCGCGCTCCGGCGGTGCGATTAGTCCAGGCAGCCTATCATAACCGCTCGCTTTCTCTCTACACAAAGCTAGGATTTTCAGTCCGTGAGCCCCTGTCAGTTATGCAGGGGCAGCCCCTCGACGTACAGATACCCGGATACGTCGTTCGGCCAGCCAAGATAGATGATCTTGAAGCGTGCAATCACGTTTGTTTAAAAGTACATGGACATGACCGTGGAGGTGAGCTAGTCGATGCCATCAAGCGTGGAACAGCCACCATAATTGAGCATAATGGCCACATTACGGGCTATGCTACAGCAGTAGGCTTCATGGGTCATGCTGTAGGCGAGACCAATGAAGAATTAAAAGCGCTTATCGGGGCAGCACCAGCATTTCTGGGTCCTGGTTTCCTACTGCCTGCTCGCAATGGGGAGCTATTCCGTTGGTGTTTGGAGCAGGGACTTCGCATAGTTCAACCTATGAGCCTCATGAGCATCGGGCTCTATAATGAGCCTGCGGGAGTATTTTTGCCATCGATCCTATACTGATTACTAACAAGTTGCCTATAACAAAAGAGAGCGTATATTACTTCTCCATAAGCTGATAAAAGCTTAAGGACTATATCCACAGAGAAGAAGGGCTCAGATGGATTATATAGAAAAACCTTCAAAGTTTAGACACAAGTCAACTAAAACTGAGGATGGGTGAGTGAGATTCTTATCATTGTTAACAACCTTTTCACAGACAAAGCGGTTTGACTGCTGTGGCCTTAAAGGCATATGAATTGTTGGTGATATCCTCCAGAGCAGGAGCAATGAACAACAATTTGCTAAATAGAGACACAGTGGGGGTCCCAACCTTTTTGTTCAGCATATATATCTCATATGATATTAAATCGAAAAAATCAGTGAATATATTAGAAGAGAGAAACTAGTTTCTATTCTGAAAAGTCTGATATGAATCATTGGTTGAAACTTTTATGTTTTGTAAAACCAGTGATAATTATGGCGTCAAGAAAAGACGATAAGAAAGATCAAGGCACCAGTACAACCAATCCACAACAACAATCTACAGCTGCAGCCTCGGCATCCATTAATAGGGCAATTGAAGAAACAAGGGACAGCATAAAGCGAACAACTGAAGAGACAAGAAGGGAGATACCAAGGTATAGAGAGGCAATGTCTGACTTCCAAAGACAGACAGTTGATACAACGAGAGAAATAGCCGATAGCTTTCTTGAGTCGCAGAAAGATATTGCTAATTCATTTCAGTCAGCATGGACTCCACTGGCAAGTAACACGATGAACTTTTGGTTCCCATATACAAACTTGCCAGGAGCAATGGCCGAAGCATACACTCGAACAATTGCTGCTATGGCTGAAAGTGTCGTCACTGGAACCAGAATGGCAAATAATACGATGGTAGCAAGCATGGAATCTATGAGAACGACAATGGACTACGCAAGAGATAACGTAAAAGATATGACAAGGCTAGCCTCAAATAATGCAAGGGCTGCAGAAGAGATTGCAAGGGATATGACAAGAGCTTATTCTGCATCCTCGTTTGCAGCATCGAGGACAGTTTCGGCAGATGAAAGAGAAGAAGGCAGACAAAGACGCTGAGTGATTCTTAGAACTGATCTATAACAAACTCCATCTCTCTCTTAATCTTTCTCTTTCTTTTTCTTTTATGATTCGGAGTTAAAGAGACAAGAGAGTATTTAATGTATTACCAATATCGACCTGACGTATAATAAGAAACGGAAACTAACTCGATTTAGTAGTCGTTGTCGTCCATTTGAATTCTAAATTACTGGTCCAGAATGACGGGATCACGTTTGTCATTTTCTATCGCATACCCAATTATTCGTATTAGAAAAAGTAATCTAGCTGTTGGTCCTCTATTGTGGTGTGAGCTGCACGCACTGGGCATGCAATGTATCTGATGGCACATGTGTAGGATGTGGTATCCGCATATGCTCATTATGCTTGAAAGAGCCAGATTATTGTAAGTGTGAAAACAAGCATGAATGCTGTAAAAGCTAGATATGTGCTCAACCGCTATCTTCTTGTCTGCCAAATGGTAGGCACGAGGAAGCTTCTGTGAGGACTCTGAATAGACGTATACCTAAATGACATAAAGTTTAATGCTTGGATTAGCCCAAATGGCCATTCAGATGCCTACGTCAGATAGTCTTTCGCTCCTCCAAACATCTCTGATATAGTTAGTATTTTGGCCCATTCCTCTAGTGATTCTACTACAGCGCGGGCTTGGTGAATGTCCTTGCCCACTGCGACAACCCCATGGTTTTTGATTACTACTGCTCTGGTGACACTTTTCTGAAATGCAGCAGATACAGATTCTGCAAGGTCCTTCGAACCAGAAGGTTTGTTTGGGATAACCTCCGGTTGGCCAACTACAATTTTAGCCTCCTCAATAACATGCTGAAATTTTGAGGATATCGAGACGCCTATAGTAAAAGGGCTGTGAGTATGGACGATTGCATTAACATCCTGCCGGGTGTTGTAGATGTTTCTGTGCAAATTAAGCTCAATGCTTGGTCTGATATTTCCAAAGGCTTTGCTGGTTCTTAGATGTACCTTAACGAGATGGTTTGAATTTATTTTATACCTTGAAATTCCTGATGGTGTGATCCACATCCATTTATTTCTGAACCTGATGCTGTGGTTACCTGATACGGATGTAGTAAGACCCATCCAATAGAGATTTTTTACACACTCTACAAGTTCTTTCTTGCTATTCAATATCTCTCTCTTCTTAACTTAAGAATCCAGCGTTGTTATAAGCAATAACAGGTGTGCTTATGAGAGATCCATATAGTTCACTTAGCGAACAGGAAGGAAGAAAAAACTACAGAAAATAGAGACTCAATCAATAATCGTGAGGAAATGAAATTCATGTACATTATTTGATATACATAGGATTGGTCATGGATGTTGTACATGGGGCCCGTGACAGCAAAAATTCGTCAAACTCAGATGAACTTGCGAGCCATGGGCAACACCATAGCAACTACGAATTATTAAACAATGCAGACATATTAGGATCAAATTGGATTATAATAATAACTATAATAATCGATCTTGGGATGCCCAGACATACGACAAGATTTCAAGCAATGTGCAGTTACAGTGGGGTCAGAAGCTGCTTGAGGAAAGAGCATGGATTGGAAATGAGATAGTGATGGATGCGGGAGCTGGATCAGGTAACCTGACCAAGATTTTGGCTGACAAATTACCCAGTGGCAAGGTTTACGCCGTTGATGCTGATTCTAATATGATTCAGCAGGCAAAATCTAATTTGTCTGGTTACAGCAACGTGCAATTCATTCACTCAAGCATGGACAAGGTGAATCTTCCAACAGAGGTCGATGTAATCTTTTCTAACTCAGCTCTTCACTGGATTCTAGACCAAGAAGGTCTATTCTTACACTTCTGGCAACTACTGAAACCAAATGGTAAGCTATTGATTGAGTATGGGGCTCATGGTAATATAGAGACACCATTATCGGTTATTTTCAAAATAATGCAGTCCGACCAATTTAGAAAACACTTTGTTAATTGGAGACAGTCATGGTACTTTCCCAAGCCAGATGAGATAGAGAGATTGCTACGGAAAGCAAAATTCAGAAACATTCGGGTTATTTTGTCAAAACGAGCTACTATCTTTCCTGATCGTCGAAGCTTTGCTATCTTTATAAGAACGGTAATAATGAAGCCATTCCTTGGTTATCTTCCCGATGCCAAGAAAAAAGAACAATTTCTAGATGTATTTCTAAATGAGTTTGAACGCTCCAGCAGGACATGGTCAGTGGACTTTATGCGATTAGGCATTTCTGCTGAAAAAATTGTAACATGATTTCCCATATACTGTGAAAAAACACTCTACAAAAAAAATAATTACTGTCTAAAATTCCGAACGCTGGCTTTACCATCTCGATACGTCAGACGAGCCTTTATGGAGGATTGTAATCATATCTTGCCTCTGAATTTAGCTTTAAAAAACATTATATCATCATGCGGATGATGTTGCTATGAAATTAGATATTGAATCAAATCAAGTTTGGCGTGCACCTTCCAGTGATGGGATTTGATGGCAAGGAGGAGCCTACTACAAATGAACAAATAATATCGCTTGCTCAGTACGCTGAATCACTTGGATATGATTCTCTGAGCGTAAATGATCACATTGTTTTTCATACAAGCTGGCTTGACGCAGTTAGCACGTTATCTGCTGTTGCAGCATCTACAACACGCATCTTGCTAGGTACTTCAATCTTGAACATTGTAGTAAGAAATCCTGTTGTATGTGCTAAGGCGCTGACAGCGATCGATATCTTGTCATCTGGAAGGTTGTTCGCCGGTGTCGGTCCAGGTTCACATAGAGGAGATTATGATGCATGCGGCATTGATTTCAACGAGAGATGGCCGAGATTCTCAGAAGCACTGGAGATCCTTGTCAAGTTGCTAAGTAACGGCAATAGTACTAGCACAAGTCGACCCTTTGAGTACAGCGGGAAGTACTACAGTCTCAAGGATATCTTGTTAATGCCCAAGCCGGTTCAAAAACCTCATCCTCCAATATATGTGGGCAGCTGGGGTTCCAACATAGGGCTAAAAAGGCTTGCAAAATACAGCAACGGTTGGATGGCTTCAGCCTATAATATTACTCCTGCAAAATTCAAAGAGAAATGGGATTTCTTACTTGCCTACAGAAAATCTTTAGGAACGGGCGAGGAGGAGGAGGAGCCGTTTGATAACTCTGTAATGTCAATGTTTGGATATATTGATGATAATAAGGACAAGGTTCGAATGGTGGTTAAAGAAATATTAGCTCCAGCTTTAAGACGGCCTGCAGAAGACTTGGAGCGAATGCTTCTTTTCGGCTCTGTGGATGAATGTCTTCTCAAGATTAGGAACCTAGTCGATGCAGGAGTTAAGCGAGTTCACTTTTGGCCTGTGTTGGATTACAAAAGTCAGATTTGTAAATTCAAGAATGGAATAGCCGAAGACTTTTGATTGAGCATTATTATTGACCGACCATTGATAACGCTAGTGGATTGCATAGATACCGACTAGCAAACATCATCAGGCGCAGTGACATAATGCGATGTCGAATAGGGAACAAATTCAGCGTTGCTAGAAATCGCGTTCTTAAATTTTGGTATAGTTTGCTATGCCATCAACATTAATCAGTATATGCTGTTGATATTATTAGTATTAGTATTACTATTAGTGTTACTATTAGTATTCTGCGCTGGGAGTGGGCCATTGTCAGATAGTGACAAAACGGAGCCGAAGGTAACGCCATTGTCATTGCTTGCTGTAAAGAAGGGAACTCTTGTTCCGTTACCAAAGTCTTCCCACCATGATATGTATACAGAGTTATCCGACGCTATTATTTCCGGATCTATTGAATCCACATTTGGAGTATTGCTCAAGTTTACCTTCTCTGTGAATGTCCGTCCGTTATCGCTACTAGCTCTAAAGACTATTTCAAGAATTCCAGTCTGATTACTTGGCCATACTACATAGACATTGTTACCAGAGGTAGCCATAGGAGCTAAAAGTACTGGAGCGATCTGGCCAGAAGTAACATCAGAAACAATCTCTGGAATAGTAGTACCTATATTGCTAGTAGCACTGGTCGTAGGGAGAATTGAAGATAGCATTAAAAAAAGAGGCATAATAGCCATTAATAATAAAAACCTCCTCATGTCAACTTTTGCATAGTTTGTGTTCATAGATCCTCCTCAGATCAGATTACCATTATTATTATATAGTTTTACATGGCTGTCACAATAGGATAGAGATGTATTCTATATTTACGTCGGATACAAGCTCATGACCTATTAACAGAGCCGCCAGTTCTTTCTCTATTATCACCATCTTTATTATTATTGTTCTTTCGACTCTTTATCCGATCTAGCACATAAGTTGCCAATCCGCCGCCAAATCCTGCTCCTATCAAAGTTATGATTCCACCGTATGCACCCCAGAATTCTTTTATCTGTTCTTGAGTTGTTACTGGCTCTGTAACCGTCATAGTCAAATTTGCAACTGTAAGAATATTTCCCTTAGTAGGTACGGAAAAAGTAAAGTTAGAAAGCCTAAGAAACTCTGATGGAAAAACAGAACCGGTAGACATATTTACTAAAATGGGTATTGTATATTCCCCAATTTCTGCATCGCTGGCAACTTTCGTTATGAATGTCGTAGGACCCATATTTGAAGAGGACTGTGGCTCACCGCCACTACCACTAGCGGTACCACCTTCCAGTTCATCAATACGGTTGGATTGTATATCTATTTTTGAATAATTTTCAATCGGCAAAAAACTAGCGACATCCGATATGACTCCGTCATTAGATTTCAGCTGTACTGCTACATTTTTTTGCTCTCCTTGTCTTATGATAACTGGATTTGGTAATGTAGATATTGCAAGATCTGCTGGAGGAATGTCTATCCAACTACCAAGATCTACTACCATATTTGAAGAACCATAGATAACTATTCCATAATACATAGCCTTGAAGTTGTTAGGAAAAGCTACATCCTCTAAAGGCAGGGATAATGTTATGTATGGCTTGTTATCTACAAAGAAATCAGTATAATTCTGCTTTATGTCTAGAATTTTGAGGTACTCTGCCGGATCTCTTAGCGAAGCATTATCGACTGAAGGGTATTCGCCTAAGAACATATTCCATATTCTAGATGAATTCATCCATTGGACTTCTAATTGATAATCGACTCCTTGAAAACCAGTCCTTGGATTAGAATCAACATCTACTAACATTCCATATACCACTGCTTCGGCTCCTTTTGCAGCAGGATCTTTGGTAAAATTGCCACCCAACCAAAGGCTTGCATTCAAATTGTTGGCGTCACTAAGATAAGTAATTTTCAGAATATCTGTAGAATTATCTAGCGGATCCTTGTAATCATCTACTGTCTGTGTACCTGCAAGACCGTTGATGTTTATTCCATCACGTTCATCATCTCCTACCTCTTGACGAGAAAAAGATGGCGAGTCAGCTAGAACATTTGAAATGGGCACAGGGGCACATGAAATAGTTGTTACCAATAGTAGCAGCAGAGATAAAACCAATAATAGCCTGAACGAAAAGACAAGTTCCATACTTTGGAT
>DATFBV010000037.1:0-16477 GCA_035253605.1 Nitrososphaera sp. | reverse complement strand
TGTATGTATGGGAATGTGCGCTAGATCTGCCTTGACCTTTTGCGTGCTGCTTCCGTGCGCGGATCTTTTTCCGGATATGGTTCCGGCCTTGGCTCTTCGCCTAGCTGACCTGATGTGGCATCATTTAGTGCCTGGTCTCGCTTGAAGGGGTTCTTTCGCTCTGTACTCATATACAGTTATCTCTCCAGCTAATATCTTGGCGTGAATTGCTAATATGGCTTTACTAAAAATTCAATAAACACGGTCTTCTAAAAGAAAATCATGGATCTTAACAAGCTGTGTGAGCGGGTGTTTATGTTGAACGATGACATAAGATATGCGGGCGTGATCGACAGTACCGGTACTCTGCTTGCAGGGGGCATGCGCAAAGGTATTGACTCCATAGTAAGCGAGACTGATGAAGAGTTGTTCCTCACTCAGACTGCGTTGCGCAAGTCAATGAGGGAGCGGTTTGATGCATCGATGGGAGGGGCAAGATTCGCTTATGTGGAGCGCGAAAAGATGTCCATACTTACGTTTTACATGGCGGACAAGACGCTACTTGTCACACTTGAGCCAAACGTTGACTCACACACAGCAATAGATATTGCAGACGACACGCTTGAGCTGCTAAACGGCAAGTACTCTATAACTTAAGCAAAATCTTGCCAGTATGGATGCCTGCCTCCATCTTCTTTTGTGCTTCTTTTGCTTCTTGAAGGGGGAAAACAGAATCTATGACAGGTTGGATCTTTTTTCTCATTACGAAATTTATCAACTCCTCTAGCTGTGCTCTGGTGCCTAAGAGAGAACCAACCATGACTATTTGCTTAGTATAAAACATTCGAACAGGTACAGTCGCTTCGTTTCCCGATGTCATGCCACAGACTGCCATTCTGCCGCCTTGCCTAAGAGCGGCAATGCTGGTAGCCCAAGTTGCTGCTCCCACATGATCAATTACAATGTCAACGCCAGTAGGAACAATTTTCTTTATCTCATCAGCAATGTCTTGTCTTGTCCTGTCGATGATATAATGAGCGCCCAGTTTTTTTGCAAAGTCCTGCTTTGAATTGCTGGATACCGTTGTTATCACCGTTGCACCAAGTGCCTCTGCAAGTTGGATAGTTGCCATTCCTACCCCACTTGAGGCACCATAAACAAGGATCTTTTTCTTTCTGCTGACACCATTTGTTTGCAGCATATTCCAAGCCGTAAGGTACGAAACTGCAAGGGTGGCTGCAGCTTCATCCTTTAGTGCGCTTGGTAACCTGATGACATTTTTTTCTGGCACTGCTACCTGTTCGGCATAGCCTCCATTATAATCACTAAAGCCTCCAATGATTGCAAACTGGTTGCAGAGGTTCTCACGCTTGTTATTGTCGTTATTATTACTGCTACTTGTACAGTATTGGCACTTGCCGCAGAAAACACCGGGGTAAATCATTACTCTTTGCCCCCGGATAGCAGGAGTAGTTCCAACAATGTCGCATCCACAGATATGAGGCAACCTTATCTTTTTATCTGCCGCTGCTCCTATTCCTTGCCGGGTCCAGATGTCGAGGTGATTTATGCCGCAGTATTTGATATCAATGATTACTTCATCCTTACCTGCAACAGGATCTGGAAAATCTTCATGGTACTGCAGTACGTCTACAGGCCCATGTTCAAAAAAGGCAACGGCTTTCATGCTATCTTGCAGTTAGGTTGTGCATTGCTTTGAGGTCTTGTCCAAACTGCTCTAGCTCGGATGGCACAGGTATGTCTATTGGGTCTTTAAGTGAGAGTGGTTTTCCTGTTTCTTTTGAGATCGTCTCTTTCTTTTTGTTCCACACCATAGAATTAAAGTCGATTATAGCTTTGGTATATTTTGTCATTTCAACATCTTCTTCTAATTCTTTCAGTTCTTCTCCTTCTTTTCTGAACATTGTTTGTCTGTGGATGGTAGTTTCACTTGAGTACATCTTTGTCCAAAGCTCCTCTACGATAAATGGTATAACGGGGGCGATTAGTAACAAGATTGTAGAAAAGCATCGGTGTAATGTATAGAGTGCAGACCTTTTACCCCGCTCCTCGTCCGCATCATTTTTGATATTGCTGTCGTCATTGGTATTTACGATATATGCGCGCCCTTTGACCATTTCAATATAATGGGCAGCAAAGAGATGCCACGTAAAGTCTCTAATTGCGTTTGCGGGAATGAAAAAGTTGTACTCACTGTAACCGCGCCTGCACTCTTTGACAACCCGTGCAAGCTCTGCCAGTATCCACCTGTCGGATGGCTCCAGATATGGTGGAACCTGTCTTTCGCCTATTACTTCAAATGACGACAGAAACCGCCCGATATTCCACAGCTTTGAGAGAAATTTTTGTGCGCCTGCAATCCTCTGCTCTGAGCAACGAAAGTCATAGCCAAGGTTGGCCTCGCTTGCTGACCAGAAGCGAAATGTATCAGCTCCATACTTTTGTATCACAGGGAAAGGATCAATAACATTTCCTTTGCTTTTGCTCATCTTTTCCCCTTTTTCATCAACGCCATAACCCATTATCCATGCTTCGTGCCAAGGCATCTTACCTGTCAGCTGAACGCATCTCAACATAGTGTAATGAAGCCAGGTGCGGATGATATCTTTTGCCTGCGGGCGAATCGCAGTTGGATAAGCATAATTAAACATCTTCTTCTTGTCTTTATCAAACTTGGTCACATAAAGTGGGCTAATGCTTGAATCCATCCATGTGTCAAATGTTCTATCTTCACCAGTGAATCCAGAACCTACATTACCGCACTTTACGCATTTTTCAAAAGGTGGTTTGTCCTTCCAAGGCCGATAGTATTTGCCACCGGAGGGAGGCAGGTTTGGAGCCTTACAAATATTGCAATACCAAATCGGGATTTCAGTTCCATAGAACCTACGCCTAGACACTGGCCAGTCAATATTGATTGAATCAAGCCACTTGAGCAAGATCTGGCGGTGCATGTCGGGATGGAATTTCAATTTATGTGCAAGCTCCTTTAATTGTGGTACAAATTCAATCTGCTTTACGTAATAGTCATGTAATGGAATAATCTCTATTGGAGTCTTGCTTCGCTCACAAAGAGGAGTTCTGTGCGTGATGTTTTCTTCCTTTTCCATCAAGCTGGCATTCTTCAAGTCTTCTATAATCTTGGTTCTTGCTTGCTTTATACGAAGGCCTGCATACTGTTGCCCTGCCGCTTCTGTTGTAAATCCATTCTCGTTTAGTGCAACTATTTCCTTAAGGCCCAACTCGCGGAAGAGCTGAACATCATTCTGGTCTCCATAGCTGCACACCATAACAGCGCCGGAGCCAAATTCCGGCTTGGCTGAATGATGCGGCACTATTGAGACTTCTCTATTAAACAAGGGCAAAGTAGCACGTGAACCGTGTAGGTGCTTGTAACGATCATCTTCGGGGTTTACTATGACTGCCTGGCATGCAAAGAGCAGCTCCGGCCTTGTTGAGGCAACAATAATGGCTGTATCATCTGTATTATCATTCTTCTTCTTCACCTCCCTCTCCTTATTCTTCCCTGTTGTTACCTTAAACTTCATGTATACAAGCTTTGTAGGAATCTCGTTGTAAATGATCTCGGCGTCAGCTATTGTGGTTCCGCAATCGGGGCAATAATTGTTGGGTCTGTTGGCAAGGTATACAAGTCCTCGTTTCCACAGTTCAATGAATGTTGCCTGTGTTAGCGCACGATATTCATCAGAGTCTGTTCGGTAATGTTCCTTGAAATTTCCTGACAGTCCCATCCTTTTCATTATCTGAATCATTTCTGCTTCCAAGTCGTCAAGAGCGACTTTGCAAAGATCGAGGAACTTTTGTCTGTCCATTTGGCGCATGCGCACCTTGTACTTTTTTTCAGTATAGATCTCAACAGGCAGACCATTTCTGTCGATGCCAATTGGAAACAATACATTTTTGCCATTCATTCTTGCAACCCTGGCTATCATGTCTATTTGAGCATAGTGTGCAGCAGCGCCAATATGCCAAGGGCGCCCTGAAGGATATGGCGGTGGAGTATCAATTACGAAAGCGGGCTTACTTTCATCGGCGTCAATTGCAAAATGGTAAATGTCCTCCTCTTCCCATTTCTTGAGGATTGCCTTTTCTACGATTTCAGGGTTCCAAGCTGTTGACTGGATTTTTGGCTCCATTTGTGCTCTGCTCTGCTTTTGTCCTCTGTCTGGCGGTATTATTAATTAATATTATTCTTATTGGCTTTAATAGGAATTCTAGGGATATCTCTTTTTTGCTATGGTTTGTAAGCCTCAGTTTTCAGAAGATAATATTAATAGTAACTCCTACGCATGGTCTCTTGCATAATAATGAAATTCGCGGACTGGTTCCCATACTATCAGGGAATCCGTGCAGATTTTGGATACAGTACTGAAAAGGATCAGGAAGCTGCAAAAATTCTATCTGAAATGATAAAGAAGAAGGCGCTTGACCCCAAGATCCTCCAGCGCAAGATTAAGGGCAAGAATGTCATTGTGATAGGGGCTGGTCCCAGCCTAGAGGATGAAAAAGTGCTAAAATACATTAAGAAAAATAAGAAATTTGTCAAGATAGCGGCAGATAGTGCTGTGCAGTTTTTGATTGAAAATAAGATCAAGCCTGATATTGTAGTTACTGATCTTGATGGCAACTCCAAATTTCTTCAAAAGGCAGAAAAAAATGGTGCCATACTGGTAGTGCATGCGCATGGTGACAATACTGACATTCTCAAAAAACTTGTTCCAAAATTCAGAAAGCTAGTTGGGTCCACACAGGTTGCCCCTGTTGAAAATGTGCATAACTTTGGAGGATTTACAGATGGCGACAGGAGCGTGTTTTTGGCAGAAGAATTTGGCGCTAAGAAAATAGTGCTTGTAGGAATGGACTTTGGTAACAATATAGGCAAATATTCAAAGGAAAAAGTCAAAGACCCTGACCTTAAGAAGCAAAAGATGCAGGCGGGCAAGCGCCTACTTGAAATGCTAGCAAAACAATCTCGCTCTCAGCTTGTTGACACAGCCCCAAAACCCATCAGGGGATTTTCACCGCTTACAATCTAATAATAGTACTAATAACAATAAAGTCATTAATCACCATCATGAATTTTGGGCGCAGGCAGGTAAAAAGTATCGTGGGCATGGCCTTTGCCGTGCTAGGGGGAGTAGCATGGTTCTTCCAGTTATACATTCCTGCGGCTATGCTCTGGGGGGCAGCAATGGTGATTGTATTTAGTCTGAATAAGCGTAAAAAACAGGGGCAGCGGCGATAAAACTATTATAGCTTTTATGCAGTAGGATGGCTTGTTAATGTCGTCAGGTTATTCTGAGGAAGACATCAGACGCGCTGCAGAGATACGCGAGTGGCTTATCAAGGAAATATCAGATAGGCAGGAAGAAGTCGAGCGATTACGCACGACACTTTCGATTATAGACAACTTGCTCAAGCAGGGGAGTTTTAAAGCTGCGGCGAACCTTGGATTTGCTGCTGCAGCTACCACTCCTACTCCGGTTGGACCAACATCATCATCAACAATAGGGCAGATCCAGCAGCACACTCACCAGACAGCAGCTCAATCGCCGCAGCAGCAATCGTCTGCAACAGAAAGGCAACAACAACAGCAGGCAGAGGCAGCCGCACCTACTTTGAGGGCAACATCGGATAATGGTGTTAGTGGTAGTGGTGATAATAGCCGTAATATTAGGCCACTTAAGCGCGCCAAGGACGACTTTTTGCTTGCAAATGCCGAAATATCACAAGATGCAGTTGTCATTGTTCCAGCCCCCGGCGTCAACCTCAGCGCCAACACCCCTCCATTCAAGTCATTCTTTTTGAACAGGATCTTAGAGGGTATGAAGAACAAAGATGCCGAGAAGGTAAGTCAAGGAACGCTCAGTGAATCAGACTCACTCAATTATAAGATTGAAGAAGAAGAGGATGACAGCGGTGGTGGTGGTGGCGGTGGCATGATCAAGCGAATTGTGATAAATAAGTACCGGGAGAAGGATCGCCTGCAAGAGATATTCAACACTTCTGCATGGGTGTTTACACGCATGCTAGAAAAGAGCAGCAGCAGATAGAGCGAAAGATACGACTAGAGATATAGAGATGTAGAGAAGATGGACAAATTAGTGGTCCTAGACTTTGGTTCTCAATACAGCCATCTGATTTGCCGGCGGATTCGCGAAGCAAACGTCTACTGCGAATTATTACCGTACAACACACCCGCCAAAGTGATCAAAGAGATTGATCCAAAGGGGATAATATTTTCTGGAGGTCCAGCAAGTGTTTATGCCCAGAATGCTCCTAAGCCAGATAAAGAAATTTTCAAGATGGGCAAGCCCCTACTTGGCATTTGTTATGGCCATCAGGTGCTAGTGGATAGTTTTGGTGGCAAGGTCAAGCGCACTAACAGCAGAGAGTACGGCAGGTCTGTGCTTATAATTGAGGGGGAAGGAGAAGAGGACACATCAGACCTGTTCAAGGGTCTAGGTCCAGGTATCATGAACTGCTGGATGAGCCATGCCGATGCTGCAGAAAAATTGCCTGAGGGCTTTAAGGTACTGGCACGTACTGAGAATTCGTTCTCGGCTGCTATTGGCAACCCTGACAAAAAATTCTACGGGATTCAATTCCATCCGGAAGTAGTTCACACCGAAAAGGGCACTCAAATATTGAAAAACTTTGCGCAGACGATAAGCGGAGCCAAGCCTGAATGGGATATTGAGAGCTTTATTGGGTCGACAATCAATGACATTCGTAAACAGGTGGGCAGAGAGAAGGTCCTTGCTGCCGTAAGTGGAGGAATTGACTCTACTACGGTTGCGGCATTGATGCACAAGGCTATTGGCGACCAACTGAGTTGCGTTTTTATCAACCACGGTCTTCTGCGTCAAGACGAGGAGGAGGATGTGGTAAGGCTGTTCAAGGATCACCTTGGCATCAATATCATCTATGTCGACGCCGAGAAGCAGTTTCTTGGCAAATTAAAAGGCGTAAGTGATCCCGAGGAAAAGCGCAAGATAATAGGTGAAGAGTTCGCCAACGTTTTTGCAGCTATTGTGAAAAAGAAAGAGAAGGAGAAGGATGACGCGGATTCGTTTCAATGGCTTGCTCAGGGTACATTATATCCAGATGTAATTGAAAGTGGTGTGTCAAAGGGGCCCGCAGCGGTGATTAAAACTCATCACAACGTAGGCGGCCTCCCCAAGTGGCTCAATCTCAAGGTAATCGAACCGTTGCGCTACTTGTATAAAGATGAAGTGAGAAAGGCGGCAAAGCTGCTTGGAGTGCCTGATGAACTGCTAAAGAGGCACCCCTTCCCAGGACCAGGGTTGGCTGTCAGGATAATTGGAGAAGTGACTCCTGAGAAGATCAGGATATGCAAGCATGCAAGCAAGATAGTAGAAGATGAGTTAAAATCAACTGCTGCTTTTGCTCCCACATCTGCTTCTATTGCTTCTCCCGCAGTGGCAGCTGTTGCTGCTAATGATAATACTGCTGGCTGGTATGACAGGGTGTGGCAGGCATACGCTGCAGTTGGTGACGACAGAGCTGTTGGTGTGCTAGGAGATGAGAGGGTTTATGGCCATATTGTGATTATAAGGATTGTTGAGTCTGTCGATGCAATGACTGCCGACTGGTCACGCTTGCCCTATGAATTGATTGAAAAGATCAGCAGCAGGATCACAAATGAAGTTGAAGGGGTAACTTGGGTCACATATGCAGTATCAAGTAAGCCACCAGCGACAATAGAGCCGCAGTAAAAATAGGACAATAGGACGTATTCTAGATAGAACTACACAAATCTCATGATAAAAAGATTTCAAGATGCTTCCTATTACTAACCCAAACCCAAATCTATTGAGGAGGAATAGAGGGCATATGCCCCGCTATGATTTTTCTTCTAGCTAGTGCTAACGCAAGAGCAATAGATGCAAGAGATATCAGAGCGGCTGTAAGGAAGATAAGAGTGTATGCATCTTGTGTGGGGAATTGCTCCCCTACTACTCCCTCTACAGTTCCCTGATACATCTGCTGGAACATCGCAGCAATCGAGGGGCCTATTGACATCCCAACTAAGTTGAGAAGTAGCGCCATCCCAAGCGCGATTCCGGTTGCTTGTATCGGCGCTGACAGGAGCACGACATTAAAGCCTCCAGTAATTGAAAGCGATAGTCCTGCTGAAATTATTGTCAGTGTGACAGAAACCAGGAATTCTGTTGAGTGAAACAGAAGCAGGCTGAAGAATCCTATTGCGCTAATTATGGTACCCAGTAATGTAAGTCTGGTATTGCCAACCTTATTCAAGATGAAACCGGACATAACAGTACCAATCAATAAAACGATCATAAAGGGGAGTTGCACACTTGCAGTAACCAGCGCGTCTCCTCCAAATCCTAGCGGTTGAGGGCTTCTTACCAATATAGGTATTGTCTGGTAGACCATGAACATGCAGAGAAAGACCATCATCAGAATGATAGTTGCAGGAAGGATCATCTTGTGAGTCATCAATTTGAGATCAACCAAAGGTGAACTCACCTTCTTTTCTATGACGATAAATACCGCCAGCGATACTGCTGCTACTGAGAAAAGCACTGCAACTTGAAATCCTGTATTGGCACTATTACTTTCCAAGAAGGAAATACCAGCTAGAAATGAAATTATCGTCACAGCTAAGGCTAATGTTCCCTTTACATCGATTGTCTGTGAATTGGTAGAAGAATTCTTCTTTTCTTTTTTGACTTCCTCTCGTCCTCCTTCCTCCACTTTTGCCTCCGAGGTTGACGGATCTCTTACATGAATGATTTTCCTGATCACCAAGCCAAGTATGACTGCTATAGGAAATATTGAAAAGAATGTAGCTTGCCATCCAAAGTTTTGAATTATAGTTGCACCAACCATCAGTCCCACTACTGCCCCGCCAGAAAATGTTGAACTGAAGATAGTTTGACCTATTGCAAGCTTTTTCTCTGGAAGGATTTCCCTGATGATTCCAAAGGCTATTGGGAACATAGACATCCCAACACCCTGTGCTGCTCTTGCTGCAAGCATGAATTCGATGCTGTTGGCAAATCCTCCCGCTAAAATGCCTGTAGAGTATACTGCCATGACTATGAGCAGTATCTTTTTCTTACCGTAGATGTCTGATAATCTGCCCGCAATTGGAGTCATCACTGCTCCTGCAATTAGGTAAGACGAGAGTATCCATGACGATGTGTTATACGAGATATTAAAATCCCGTATAAAGTCTGGAATAGCTGGCAGTACCATTGTCTCTCCATACATTGTTATCAGGCCAAGGCAGCTCAGGATTACCAATGTAGCCCATGCTGAACGATTGATGATGTTGGTCTGCTTTTCTACTCTAGTCATTGCGTTATCTACACCATCTAGTTTTTAGACTATCTCAGAAATTCCAGGGATCGAGAATATGCTGATAAAAGCGCTCATCGTATAGAAGCTGGAGGATTCCCTTATGTAGATGTTTGTATCTTCATTGGATCAAGCTGCAAACATTTGTCTTATCAGTAATTGACGTAATTACAACATAAATGAGGTTGCTATCTACCGTTTCCCTCCTAATAGTCTACCCTCTTGGGCTTCTTCACACTGGATATTATGCCTCGCTTCCCTTATGTAATGTCGATCTTATCCTGTTCGCTTTAAGGTGACAATGCTGCTCTTTTGTAGCTTCTATGCCATACTTATCGTAAAGCCTGCCGCCGAAAGAGCCAGGTCGCAACTGGTATAGAAACAATGATTATGCCGAAACACCATGCAAATCCCAGCCATCCAGAATCACCTATTGGTGAGCCAACAAGCCAGCCACGGATTGCCTCAATGACATGTGTAAGAGGCTGGTTTTCAGCAAAGAATTGAAGTGCCTCCGGCATAGTATCAGTTGGCACAAATGCACTGCTGACAAACGTTAGTGGAAAAATGACGATGAAACCTGTCCATTGTGCTGCCTCCACACTCTTGACTAGTAGACCCATGATAGCTGATAGCCAAGAGATGGCAAGTGAAAAGAAGGTTGCAAGAGCCAGTACCAGTAACCACTCCACAGGGCCAGCTGCTGGTTGAAAGCCCAGAAGAAAACTAACACCAAGTACAATTAGACCTGAGATTGTATTACGGAATAGATCTGCACCAACATGACCGACTAGGAGAGCTGAACTTGTCATAGGTAGCGAGCGAAACCTGTCAACAATACCTCGTTGTAGGTCAATTGCTAGATTCAGTGTTGTATAGTTTGCGCCAAAGGCCAGCATTTGCACTAGGATGCCAGCTACAAGATAGTTTACATAACTCAAGTCGCCTGTGTCTATCGCACCGCCAAAAACATAACGAAATAGAAGGAAAAACATGATTGGGAAGAGTGCGACAGCGAAGAGTTGGTCGAGGTTTCTAGTGATATGTTTAATGCTGCGTTTAGCCAGTACCCACGAATCGCTGAGTACCCAAAAGATCCTTGAGTGCTTTTCTGTCTGAACGCTAGTAATGAAAGAAGAAGAGTTGGTCATTACTTTTTTAGGCCCCCTGCTTTTCTATCTCTCTCCGTCCGTTTGGTTCTTGCTCTGTTATTGTTGTTGTATGCCCAGTAAGTGTGAGAAACACATCATCAAGTGTCGGATGATGGAAAGATACATTTTCAACTCCGATACCAGCTTCATCTAGCCGACTCAGAAGTTGTTTGAGTTGATGTACACCGCCGCCTTTGGTTGCTGCTAAGCTGAGAGTCCTTGTTTTACTATCTAAATGCAGATCCTCGTCATAGACAACTCTTTTAGCTGTCTCGAAGCTACTTGCCTCTGCAATAGTTATTTCCAAGCGCTCCGAACCTACCCGCTGTTTCAGCTCGTCAGCTGTGCCCTCCGCAATAATTCTACCGCCATCAATAACAACAATCTTATCAGCTAAACGATCTGCTTCATCCATGTCTTGAGTAGTAAGAAGTATAGTTGTACCAGCTGCAACTAGTTTTTCAATAATATCCCACATAATTAGGCGGCTCCGGGGATCAAGACCAGTAGTGGGCTCATCGAGGAAAATAATTGGAGGGGATGCAATCAAGCTGACTGCAAGGTCTAGTCGGCGGCGCATGCCGCCAGAATAGGTCTTTACTGTACGAGCAGAAGCCTCCATCAAATCAAACAACTCGAGTAATTCTTGCGTCCTCCGTTTGATATCTTGATGGTTGAGGCGGTAGAGCCGGCCTATCATATGTAGGTTTTCTTTGCCTGTCAAATATTCATCCACAGCTGCGTACTGGCCTGTCAAACCAATCAAACTACGCACCTTGTTGGCTTCTCTTACTACGTCAAAGCCGTGAATTAGTGCCTGACCATCATCCGGTAAAAGCAACGTACTAAGTATTCTAATAGTAGTAGTTTTTCCAGCACCATTTGGCCCAAGTAGCGCCAGAACAGTGCCTCGTTTGACACACAGATCAATACCATTAAGTACTGTAAGCTTTTTGAATGATTTTCTCAATCCCTTTATTACAATAGCGTTATTTGTTGATATTGACTTTTGAGCTTCTAGTGTAGGTTCCATCAACAAAGATAATAACTAAACAATTATTTTTAAAGTCTAGAACACTTTAAAGGGAGGGAGTAGGAAGAGAAACCTGCTGGATAAGTGTATAGAGAAAGGCCGGTTTCTAAACCTCAGTCCCATGTCCTATTTTTACGATAAAACCACAGCTCATCTCTGGCTTGAACTTGCCTTCTATGAACAGACAACTACCAGAGTACATATAGTATTTGCAATCCTTGCATTGAAATCCTTGTGCACCTTCGTCGATAACGTATCCTTCCTCATATTTCAGCTTCTTTCCTTTCTGTTTCACATACATCCAAACAATGTCTCCCGGCAGCATTCCATCGCCCTTTGGTGAGAAAAACTTGGAGATGCCTTTTTCGTTATTGATTTGTCCTTCGACTACATGGCACTTACCTTCATCGCCTAGGTTGAACTTGCATTTAATGCATGACTGATCATGGAGTTCTTCGTTTTCCACATAATTTGCTTCATCTTTTGAAATTTTTTTCTTGTTATAAAGCACTTGAAGTAAAGCAGCGTCTGGGGGAGCCATGTCACTTTCATCTTGTGAACCTCTAGACTTTGCTACTGCCGATTCTTTTGCGCTCATGTTAACTATGAGCCTTAATACTATTTACTAGTGTGTACTACTATTATTATGGCTTTTATTGTGATGAGGCCACAATTCTGGTAACAGCAAACACTAGATTCTTCTTTCCTCATTTTACAGACGCCAATTGATAGAGATCTACAACTACAAAGGCTTGCTTGTCTACCTTTATTGTATGGATATGTTTTGAGATGGAGAAGAATCTTTTTTCACACACTGTGATGGTTAGCCTAGTATAAGAGATAGCAATTTTATATCCTCGCTCTCTTATACCAACACCTTTACAGTCTTGTATGCTGCTTTGGCAGACATTACTGTAAGTTTTAAGAGAGGTGAATCTGCTGCGATATTGTCGATAGTTTCAACAGCCCTCTCTCTAATGAGCTCAACTATATTTTCAAATAGACTTCTGGCTTGTTCAAGTGCATCAAGCCCCTCTTCTGTGATTATGCAGTATTCTCTTGAAAAGAAAAATAACCTACGCCTTCGAATTGTCTCGACATAGCCCTTTAGCATCAGTTTGGTTATCAGCGGGGAAACGACAAAAATATCAAGCTTGATCAGTTTGGCTATTTGCTTTTCGGTTCGCGATTGGCCCTTTATGCAGTTCAGTATTTGGATCTCACGCTTGCTGAGTTCTTCTACAGGCTCCTCATCGTGCTCTTGTTCTTGTTCTTCATACTCGTTTTTCTTTTCATTCTGTTTTAACATTGCTGCTATTATGTCCTTGTTATAATCTATCCTTATATTATATTTTTTCTAACTGTTTGGCTGTATTTACAAAGACTCTCGACATTTCCCTTGCATTGTCTCTATTATATTCAAGTGAAAGCCTTACCCCCTCTGCATTTGCGTAAATTATGTTATTGTAAATCCTGATTGCTGCTACAGTAGCATCAGTTGTATTGCTTACAGCCGCAGCATAATTCTCTATGGCTCTCCTTGTAGGCGTCCATAAGACATTGTCAATATATGATTTCCAAAATGACTGAATAAAATTAGTAATTTCTCTCTGGGAGTCAAGATAGTTCTCTATAGTATCCCTTACCGCTCCTACCGATTGCTCTTGGTTGGTTGTGATAATCTGCATGTATCGGGGAAGCTCTCTTTCTGCTTCTTGTACGGCTCTTCTGGTGTTTTCCTTCGCTTCATCAAAAGTCCGGTTAATTCGTTGTGTTGTTGTTGTTATAGTGTCTTCCTCTTGTTCCGCTCTTGTGGCAGAAGATGTAGTTGACGGAGTGCTATTTTCTTCTCCTTTTTGTCTTTTAGGATTATTATTAGTAGGCATGTATGCTTCAGAGGTTAAATATTGTAATTAAGCATTAGATAACAAACTTCAAGGAGACATACAAGAGAGAGAAAAATTTTATGATTTTTAAAATAATATATCATAATATATTTTATAATGTACTTCTAGTATCTTTTTATAATACTCTTATGCTCTCCTAGATATTATTATTTTCTTCTGTATTCGTCGCCACAATCCCCGATTCTATCAAATAGGTCGTTTGATTTTTCGCTTACTTCTTCTACGCTATTAGTATCGTCTTTGTCCAACCTAAAATCAAACACACGTATATTATCACCAGTGTGATCAGCTATTCCAAGCCTCGCTCCAATGATTACACCTGCCACTTTAGGCCTATCAAGAATATAGCGTGTTGCAACATTTGCAATGCTTACACTGTGCTTTTGCGCTATTTGATACAAGGTCGACAATAACCCTTGAAATAATTTCCAGCTGCCCCATGCATCTATCATGCGCTTATATTTACGCAGACTCGCTGTGTCAAGCTCATATGAAGAGGGTTCTGGTTTGCCAAGAAAGCGCTCGGATATTAAGCCACCACAGACTGTGCCATAGGCAAGCAAGCTGATGTTATTATCGCGACAAAAACGCACCATTTTGACCTCAGGCCTTCGATCAACGAGGGAGTATTGAATTTGATTGGATACTATTTCCTTCAGGCCAGCATCCTTCACCATTATCTGCATGCGCTCAGTGTCAAAATTGGTGAGACCCACATTCTTGATGATCTTAGTTTCGTCGCGTAGACCAGATAAGTACTTTATGGCATCAATGTAATAGGGGTTGTTGTAATCCCACCAGTGAAACTGCACTAGATCAAGAGAGCTTACTCCCATACGCTTAAGCGATCTTTCAACACTTGCCTGTGCCATCTCTGGGGTGATCCTCTTAGGCTCGGGCACCCATTTTGTCAATGCCTGAACGTTTCCCCGCTCCTGCTCTTGCAGCCTATGCTTAAAAGCCCCAATAAAGTCCTCTGCAGGACCATAAATATCAGCAAGGTCCCAAGTGGTAAACCCTGCATTGTGATACTTGACCATTTCTTCTACTGCAACTTTTGGATCTATGGGGCCGTGTCCGCCTGCGACCTGCCACATTCCATTGAGAATCCTACATATCTTTAGATTTGGTGCCAGCTCGTAGTGCTCCATGCCAGAGATACTGTCAATTCTATTCCCTGCCATAAATCTTAATCATGTGGTGCCATCTCACCGTCCACATCCTCATCTACCAATGTTGTGGGAAGATAAACATCTAAATGTTGACAAGCTCAATTATCAAAGATATATTATCTATGTCAACGCAGTGTTACTAGCTATACCTACTTTACTTTTGCCGTAACCTTTCTATTGCAAGAAGACTTTTTCTTACTAGCGACATCAAGAGCATAATGTCCTTTGTTGTAGGCATACTTTTTGCCAAAAGCTTCTTTGCTGCTGCTTCTAGCAAAGGCTTTTTGTGCAAATCATAATTGCCAGCATCTGCCAACCTGCTCACATATTGGAGCAAAAGATCAATATCCTTTTGCGAGGCAAGTTCAACTCTTTTTTTGGTCTTTTTTACAGGCATCTCTGAGGGTTGTAGCTTGGAAATTTCGTACAGCAATATCGCCAGTGCATGGGCTACATTCATTGTCCTGTAGTTTGTCTTTGTGTCAATGGTGACGACAAGGTTACACAGCTCCAACTCTTCATTGTTGAGGCCCGATGATTCTCTCCCAAGCAAAATGCAAAAGTCCTTAGTGCTTGAGTCATGTATTATCTTGGCTAGCTGCTCTGCATTTATTGATTCTCGCAGAATGTTGAGTCTGCTTGTAGCCTGAATTGCAGTTGTTCCTATGAGTACATCAAATTTCTTTCTCAACTGGCTCAATGTCACAATCTTAGCAGCTATTAGGATATCGTTGCCATGAGTCGAATATTTTGCTGCCTCTGCTTTGTCAAAATGGGGTCCGACAAAATACAAGCTTTTGAGACCAAAATTTTTCATCAGCCTAGCAATGTGGCCCACGTTAACTGGGTACTGTGGCTCGACCAGGGTCACTGCAACTGCCATATGTATATAGACACGTCTGTAAAAATGCTGATGGAATTATTATAATCTGCTAATAGACGCACCTATCAAATGTCATAGTCGTAAAATGCTCTGAGCGCAACTTGCACCTTCTCTACAGGAACCTCGAAATACTCAAAGGCATCTTTATGCGAAGTGATCTGCAGATTGGAATTTGAATTAGCCTTAAGATATGTATCTGCTGTTTCCTCTAAAAGCGCTTTAGCATGTTTGCTCCATTGCACCAAGTCATCTTGCCGCATACTTTTCAATAGCAGCATCGGCACAAGCTTTGCAAATGCTGCTATGATAGCCACACGATATTTCTGTAGTTCCATCTTTGACTGATTAGAGTCTGGAAGCGAAGGAACAAGCGAGCAAATTAGGAACTGGTATTCATCAAGGTTCTTTGCAGCACTTGTGACATCGCCTATGGCAGGAACACTCTTTCTGGTAGAATGCACATCAATTGACACTGGTCCAAAAAGTCCATGCGCACCTTTAATAGTCAGATCAGAAGTAGTTATTCCGTCGCCTGACAACAGTTTACTGCAACTAGAGGTGCTAAGCTGATGCATTATTATTGAGTTAAGTAATGACTGCAATTCTTCCTTTTATGAAAAAAATTATGTATTAAAAATGATGTGATCGAGAAAATTAGTATTGAGAAGAGTACATGACGGCTGTGCACATTTATCATTAGCTAATATAGGATTTCTCCAATTATGCATCAATTTAATAAAAAATCGTGTTTGAGTTTTAAAATTTCCTAAATCTTCATAAAAAGGGAATTCTTTTATATTAATTAATACACATAAGACTAAGGACAAGTAGTGAAAAAGACTATGGCTAGACTCTAGCGCTTGGCGGACAAAAACTGCATCATACAAGAAATCGCAATTTACGGCATAGGCTGTAACAAGGTCGTTGATGCAGTATCGCCAAACGCCTCGAATTATCTTGTA
>DATFBV010000036.1:0-10447 GCA_035253605.1 Nitrososphaera sp. | reverse complement strand
TCCGGATTATTGGGCTGATCTACCTGGTGTCATACATTTCTATCTTATGATAACATTCATTATCACAGCGGGGTGATCATTATATTTAATACTAGATATAGTCTTGTCTTTTCTTCCAGCAATTTCGAGAAACGTAGTAGGGTATTCCACTATACGACTCTAACAAAATCATGACCTTCGGAGCACATTTACATTTATAATAGAACAAAATATTGTGCAGAAAGCTGTTGATTTTTTAGGTCGTCTAGACTAAATAGAACAGAATTGATATCGCTTACTGAAGGTACCGAGCTCGTCCGTCTGGCCAGAATCGCTGTCGAAACATACTTGCAGGAATCAGTCATAATCAAATCAGAAAGGAACACATCAGAAAAAGCAGGAGTTTTTGTGACGCTTAACTATATTACTACAAACAGGAAGGAATACTTACGCGGGTGCATTGGATTTCCACTCCCAGAAAAACCACTATACCAGGGCGTGGTTGAGGCAGCAGTTGCAGCAGCAACAGAGGATCCTCGCTTTCCCCCTCTGGACATTAAGGAGCTCGACAATATCATTTTTGAGATAAATGTACTTACGCCGCCACAACAGATCACAGTCAGTCCAGCCAATTATCTAAAAGAGATCCAGATAGGAAGAGACGGTCTAATATTGCACTGGCGTTTTGGTTCAGGGTTGCTCCTGCCACAGGTACCCGTAGAATTTAAGTGGGGGGTTGAGGAATACCTCGCAAATATCTGCTACAAGGCAGGCGCCCCGCCAGATGTATGGCGCGACCCGACCACAAAACTATACAAGTTTCAAGCAACAGTGTTCAAAGAAGCCCAACCTAAGGGGGAGGTCATACGTCTTGGGATATGACAATAATATATAATGAACTGTGATATTTCACGCCGTTGTTGTCACCATCAGCATACTTTGCACCGTATGGTGTAGGACTTGGGCATGCAAGCCGTTTGCTTATGGTGGCCGACCACCTAAGACAAGAGCGCATAAATATTCAATTCTCATCATATGGCGAGGCGGTAAGCTATGTTTCGATGTTGGGCTACAAGTGCGCCACTGTTTCACCAGTCGAGTTTGCTTGGAGCATGGAAGGAGGCTTCTCCGTCAAGGACAGCATAGCTAATATCCCTGTCTGGTTTGCTAACTTTTCAAGGCAGGTTAACGAGGAAACACGCAACATGTTGGGTTGCAATCCGGATATCGTGGTATCAGACAGCAGGTTGTCGCCCCTCATGGCAGCCAGGTTGCTAAACGTTCCTTCCATTGTGATTTTGAACCAGATAAAGTTACTGCTCTCGCCTCGCCTACATGAGTTTGTAGCTCCCCGCATTTTTGAAAATCTGGTAGGTGAATTCATGGGCTCAATGTGGGCAATGGCTGAAAGAATCTTGGTACCAGATCTTCCACCACCTTATACGCTTTCTGCCCACAATGTATGGGATATAGACTCAGCATCACGAAAGCTTGAATATGTCGGATTTGCTTCTCCAAGACCTCAGATAAACAGACAACAGGTGATCAAAACAACTGATATGCTGGGCCTTGACAGGAGTAGGCCACTAGTCTTTGTACACATAAGCGGCCCAGTCAAGACACGGCCAGCACTCCTTAAAGTTGCGGTGGAAACAGCTAAAAGACTAGATCCCAAAATACAGTTTGTCATCTCAGCAGGGAAGCCCGGTGGCGTAAGCCATCCAAGGAGGATCGGAAGATTAAGCTGGTATTATGAATGGTGCCCTGTGCGAGATGAGATATTTGCCGCAAGTGACCTTCTCGTTTTAAGAGGCGGTCACGTCGCGCTGTCACAGGCAATCCAGTTCGGCAAGCCTGTTGTTACTGTGCCTATCGAGAATCATGGCGAGCAGTTAGGTAATTGCGCCAAAATGGAGCAGCTTGGAGCAGGAGTGATGCTACATCCAAAGCGGTTGATATCAGAGCAACTTGCTGGCGCTATCGAAAAGGTACTTGGCGACTCTAACTACAATAAGAAAGCAACTGAACTTCAAAGATTAGCTGAAAGACTAAATGGAATCGATAATGTCGTGAAAATAGTTAGGTCCTACATTTAACTCCAGTCTCTTTGTATGCTTAATTGCTACCCTCGCTTCGGAATCAACCGAATTTCTGTACCTTCGAAGGTTGTCTTTTGCAACTTTAACGGCTGAAACATTCAGCTCTACTCCAGCCTCTTTTGCATACTGGCCAAGCTCACCTGATAGAAATAGTAATGGCGCAAAAGGCGTCTTTCCTGCAAACACAGTTTCTTGAATTATATGTTCTATGAACCAAATTGGATGAATTGCAGCAGTAAGAGGGAAAACTATCCTGTTGTTTTGACATTGCACTAGAATCTTTGCAATGATTTTTTCCTTTAGTAATGTTGATACCATGCCTTTTGCAGGCACATTAATTGGCATTGCCAAGATTGTTTGTTTTTTTCTTCCTGTCCTTGCTGCAAAGAGCTGCAAAAGTTTGGCGTTAATTTCAAGCTCGCTTTTGTCAATATACGGCAATACGACACCAGTACAATCAAATCCTGTCTTAGCGGCGGTCAGGCACGACAGAAAAGATAGAGAGTCATGGATACTGCTCAAGATTCTGCCCTTTGAACCAGGGATAAGGCCCCCTGGGGCAGTCATTTGTTGGATACACACGTACGCAGACTTCTTTCCCACGATAGTTAAAATGAGTCGACTGGCATCTTTCTCGGTTTTTGCAGGCAGGGCCTTTATCGGTGCTAATTTTCCCGCAAGCGTGCTTGAAGCAGTGAACTCAACATCCCTGCTAACATATACGCATTTGACGACCGGTTGTATTACGGCTTTAACATAAAATCTCTCACCAGGAGCAATAACTTTACTGCCAACTTCCACTATTGCAGCCGTTAGATCGGAAAAGTTGTTTGATACCTTCTTGGCTATTGCAACACTTCCAACCCCAAACATGGTTGTAAGCTGCGAAGCAAGCTCAACAACGTCTCTTGCCTCCTCACATACTATACAGTCGTATTCAACACTGACGCCTATGGTTCCACTTACGGCCCTTTGGATAGCGTGAGCGAGTGCTCGCTCGTCAGTAAAGGCTGACGGGAATACAATAACGACGCTCAAGTGTATATCATAATTAGAATGTAATAATTATACCATAAGAATAAAATAATATATTGGGGTTTTAGCCCCAGGCACTTCCTCTACCAATGATGCTTTTCGTCTGGAATCAAGCCGATCTGCTCGCGCTCAAAGTACCTTTCCAACTCCTGAGCCCACTTTTCTTTCGCTGCGCCACCGCCAAGTCCCTTTCTTCTGAGCCAAAAGGCGATGACCCCCAACAGGAATACTGCGAACAGCATGGTTCCGAATATGTATACCATGACATCATAGAACAACGGGTCGTATGCCGGACCTATCTGCGCAAATAGTTGTTGATACCACATTATCACTATGCAAAAAATTCCAAATATATATACTTGTCGGTTCATGCATGAGAGCTTTACTGCAACAAATAATTGTTGGTATTAGCAGATATCGGGAGAACCCAAGCCTTGCTTGGCGCACGATAGAATCCGATATTCCACTTAGAATGCGGGCTAAAATGTCTAAAAGGAAACAAAAAAAGAGGGAGCTTATGTCTTTACTGGCTTTGCGCCTCTGCCCCTGAAGAAGAATGCTGCAGCGACTCCGCCAAAGATTGCGCCCAGAACTCCAATGAACACTATCAGCTGACCTCCTGAAGTTGACAGCATTGGTGTCCCTGAACCGGTAGCTGGGTTCTCTTGCGCGGCGGTAAGTCTCTTTTTAGCTAGAATAGTTACATCATTGCAATTCTCACGTGGTACTCCAAGCTGTTCACATTCTTGGAGCTGCTCAGGAGAGGCTGTTCCTACGCTACCCCCGCCACCTGTGTATTGTGCATAAGCTACACCAGTCACCGTTGTTGAAGTTAATACTGCCATTGCTGCTAGAACCGCCATCATAGGCTTGTTCATGTCACTTAAGCTCTTCGAATTCTAATATATAACTTTTTATGTCAGGTTGAACCTATCCTGCCTCTACGTAACTCTCGCTCTTTTTCACAGATACACACAAGCAAACATTTAAGGCACGTAAAAGCAGAGCACTAAGGACATGGCACGAATTCATGTTCATACTCATGGAAAGTCTCATTCAACCCGTCCTACTTCCAAGGGACCTGCACTCTGGCTTAGCCAGAATAGAGATCAGATCTCAGGTCTTGTTGTCGAGCTAGCTAAGGAAGGTTTGAGTCCAAGTGAGATAGGGCTTAGGTTAAGGGATGTACACGGAATTCCACTCGTTAAACCTGTACTGGGCAAGAGTGTCACCAGCACTTTGACTGAGAATAACATAAAGTCCGACATGCCCGAAGATCTCGACAAGCTAGTGAGAAAGGCTCTTGGGCTTCAGAAGCATCTCAGGGTTCACAACAGCGACCACAGGAATGTGCGTTCTCTTGAGTTGATAGAATCAAAAATCCATAGGCTGTCAAAGTACTACAAACGAGAAGGCAAGATTCCAAAGAACTGGAAATACGCAGCAGTCATTGCGCAGCTAGAGTAGTAAAAGGTACTTCAGATGAGTGACAGTCTTACTGATGCCCTTAAACATTTTTGTGAAAAATTGAGGACGAGTGTAGAAGGTGGCAATGAGGTCGCCATAATCACACACCTTGATGCGGATGGAATCAGTGCTGGTAGCATAATGGCAACGGCATTTAGGCGGATGGGTGCTCGGTACTCTGTGAGAGCCGTTTCTGACATGAATTCAACTGTAGTGGAGAATATGAAAGCTGATGGCCGCGATTTTTATGTCATAACTGACCTAGGAGGAGGTTGGGCATCGAATCTAAGGAAAACCCTCGATGATAAGTGGGTTATCATCGACCATCATGAGATCAGCGAGGAAGAGATATTGACGGACGACCGTGGTCAGATATTGAATCCGTGGAAATTTGGCATTGATGGAGGAAAAGAAGTATCAGCAGGAGGAATGGCATACATGGTGGCGAGCGCGCTTGATTTGAAGAATCGTGACCTGTCGGCCATAGCAGTCGTTTCGGCAATCGCCGATAGGCAAGACCAAGGAGATAAAAGGTCATTTTCTGGTCTGAATGCTGAAATACTAAAAACAGCTCAGTCGCTTGGGCTCGTAAGTGCCGATCTCGATATAATCGTGACTGGAAGGGAGACACGTCCTCCCCATGAGGCACTTGCTTTCACCTTATTGCATTATATTGATGGGCTCACCTGGAAGAGGGAAGCATGCTATTTGTTGCTAAAGGAAGCTGGCATAAAACTCAAAGATAATGATGGCCGCTGGCGTGTCCTGGCAGAGTTTTCACAGGAAGAAAAAGGAGCAATTGTTGAGGCAGTAGCCAAATTTGTTGGTGGTTCTGATAATAGGTTATCTCAGATATTAGTGGAGGATCTTATAGGCTATGTTTATACGCTTGCAAGAGAGGATAGGAGAAGCCTTCTAAGGGATGCAAGGGAATTTTCAATGGTGCTAAACGCATGCGGCAGGACAGGAAGAGCAGGAATTGGTATTTCTATTTGTATGGGAGATAGGAACACTGCCTTAAGCGCAGGAGAAGAGATAGTGGGCACTTACAGGATGACTCTGCGCAATAATATATCGATGATCTTTAGGGAGAAATGGAGGCTTGCTGACGACGGCACGACGATCTTCGTCAATGGAGACGGTATTTTGGAGGAAGCGATGCTAGGTGCAGTATCATCGCTACTTAGCACGTCACCCTCACTACGGGGGAGGCTATTATTTGTCCGGACACTTGCAAAAGATGGAACGTACAAGTTCTCCTCAAGGAAGTGCCTGGATTGCAAATCAGAAGCAGACCTTGGCATGATAATGCGACAGTGCTCCAAGGCATTAAATGGCACAGGGGGCGGACATTCTGCAGCTGCAGGCTCTAGCATACCTTCTTCAGTGCTTGAGGATTTTATTGCTGCCATAAAGGCGGAGATAAATGATCCGAAATTTGCCAAGGCGACATCTTGACATTGCGGTAGGGGTGGAGATACCCTTTTCAAGCGCAGCCGAAGCAAAGGCGGCCGTGAAGGCATTAATACCAGACAATATTAACTTTCCAAAGGGTCTGTCAATGAAAATGTTTTCGAGAGGCTCTACACTTGCGATCGAGTTGACGGGAAAAAACATTCCAACTGTAACGTTATTGAGCACTCTCGACGAAGTTCTCGAGCACATATCAGTAGCAAAGAAAGTGATGGCCGGCCAATGTTAGATCCAAGAATTTTGAAAGATAACCCAGAGGCAGTTCGGGAAATGCTCAAAAAGCGCAATTTGACTGATTTTCCACTAGACGAGCTGATAGTGCTTCAAAAGCGCCGGGGCGATTATATTACCAAGACCCAGCAGCTTAGGCGCCAAAAGAATTTACTCTCCGAAACTATTGCAAGCAAAAAAAAGTCCAAGCAGGATACCTCTTTTGAACTTAGGCAGATGAAGGACGTGAGCGCATTACTTGACCAGATGGAATCTGAAGCTCTTGAAATTGAGGGGAAGTTCAATGGGCTAATGATGACATTGCCCAACTGGTTAAACGAAAGCGTGCCAATTGGCAAAGATGAACGTAACAATGTGATTGTTAGCCAAAATGGCAGCATCATAAGGCCAAATTTTAGTCCAAAGGACCACATTGAACTTGCGACTACACTAGATATTGTGGACCTGAATCGTGCGGCTAAAGTATCAGGCGCGAGGTTCTACTTCCTGAAAAATGACCTTGTGAAACTAAATCAGGCACTAATCACCTTTGCGCTTGACTTTTTATCAGAGCATAACTACACCCTTATCCAGCCACCGTACATGATTAGAAGAGAACCCATGATAGGCTCTGTCATACTTAATGACTTTGAGGATGTAATTTACAAGATAGAGGATGAGGACCTTTACATGATAGGGACTTCGGAGCATGCATTAGCGAGCATGCACATGGATGAAATCCTTGAAGGGACAAAACTTCCCATAAGGTATGCTGGTTTTAGTTCATGCTTTCGTAAAGAGGCCGGCGCGCACGGCCGGGACATGAAGGGGATATTTCGTGTTCACCAGTTTGAAAAGGTTGAACAATTTATCTACTGTCGACCAGATGAGTCGTGGAGGGAACATGAGAGAATGCTTGCACTATCGGAGGAATTTTTCAGGGAGCTTGGTGTCCCCTACCGGGTAATGCTTCTATGCTCCGGCGACACGGGTAAGATATCAGCCAAGACATACGACATTGAGGGGTGGATGGCCGGTCAAAATGCCTACAGGGAGATCGTTTCTTGCTCAAACTGCCTAGACTACCAGGCTCGAAGGCTTGGCATACGATTCCGCGATAAGACAAACGAGGAAACGCGTCTGGTGCACACCCTCAATAGTACTCTTGTTGCAACTGAGCGCACGATGGTCGCAATACTTGAAAACTTCCAGACTTCAAAGGGCAGCGTGGAGATACCAAAAGTGCTCCAAAAATACATGGGCGGCCTGGAGGAGATTCGAACTCGCAATTGACGCATCGTATATATATTATTTGTTTTAGTCAATGAGTGGGAAGAAGAGCATTTTATGGCTAAAGGAGCTAGAAAGGGAGGTAGGGTTCGTGATAAATGGCGCGACAAACAGTGGGTGATTGTCAGTAAGCCGTCAGGATTTGAGCCGCAGGTGCCTATTAACTATATCCCAGTTACGGATCCAACTCAAATAAAGGGACGTACAATTGAAAATACGCTACACGACATGATGAAAGGCAACCCTGATCAAAGCATGGATCAGCACCAAATCAAAGTCTTTATTGAAATAGATAAGATAACCGACGGCACGGCAACTACTATTTTTAAAGGACACGAATATGCTAAGGAGTTTCTCAGGAGTCTTATTCGGAGAGGTAGCTCAATGGTCACATTTACTCATGATTATACAACAATAGATGGCCATACATTCAGAGTAACAATGGTTGCATTCACGCACCGGAGGGTTAATTCATCGAAAAAACATGAGATAAGGTTGATAGCACAGAAAATACTTTCTGAAAGGATCCCGCAGATGACAGTTGACCAACTCATACAAGAAATTACAGGGAACAGTGGCGAAGATATTCCAAGGGAGACAAATAGCAAGCTTGGTGCTTCTGTGCTTGAAGAAGCGAAAAAGATAACGGCCATCCGCCACCTGGGAATTAGGAAGACAAAGCTTGTATCGACAGCAGAATCAAGAGCGGTTAGCGAGGCCAAAACAATAGAGTCTCCTGTGCCGCCGGCCCAGTGAGATAGCATATATAGCTTTTTAGCCAGTTTTTTGTGTACTCTAGTTCAAATGTCTGAGCAAGACAGCCTCAAATTTTCTGCTGCTGAAATCAACCTTGTACTTCATGCTACAGAAGATGAAGATAGAGTACTAAAAGCAATAGAGGATATACTGCTAGTCCGATCTAAACGCTTTTCAAGCTCACATTCGGAGGGACATTTCAAGAACAGGATCGTATTGCAAAAGGCAATACTTTCGAGTATTGAGGCAGGCTCGCTGGCAAAGAGGGTTATCTCTCTCCTGAGCAGTACCGACAGGGAACATTTGTCACGCTTCCTCCACGAGTATTCTGACGAAAGGGGCAACCTATACATTCGCCTTGATAAACAGAGAATATGCCAGGGGAGGGTTTCGCTGTCAGAAACTGACTCCATCAGGATAAGATTCAAGCCAGTAAAACGCTACAAGGCTTCTGGCTCCATACAAAGTTATGCGGCTCTCTTTGATTTACATTCGAACGGATAGCTCACCAAAAATAATTCTTGAATTGCAAAAACATATAGTCATGACATGATATCTGCAAAATTACATATTGGACGGACGAGGAGGCGCTTCTTTTCAATCGGATTGACCTTTGCATCAGCGGCGACTTTGATATTGCATCGAGGCTCAACTCACTTTCAATCAGTAAAGCTGGCGTTCCCTTTGACGGTGAGGTACGTGAAGGCCTAATTTGCAGGCTAAGAGCAGCAGCACCACTACCACCGGCTGTAAATTATCCGTACTTGGTAGTTTCAGCGAATGTTGGCCAGCCAGCTGACATCTTAACGATCAGAGACTTTAACAAAGTCAAGAATGAACTAAAAAAAAAGTCAAGAAAGGAACTGGGCTTGAGATGATAGTTAATCCTGCAAGAAAGATGGACAGCGGTTCTGTAGGTAAGTGGTTTATTAACCTAAGTGACTTGTATAGATTCTGCCATTTATCACGTTGCCAATTCATACTTTCAAGTGGTGCAACATCAGAATATGAAATGATATCAGGCCCTTGCCTCGATGCAATTCTGAAGACGGTAGGTATCGAGCCTCAAGGCCATTGGCGCAGCATGGGAAAATGGCTTGATGAAAAGCTATCAAGGAATGTGACTTATGCTAAAAAGACGGTCTAAGAGACGCTACCTTTCTATTATGCACGCTAGTCGATCCAGTAACTCAGTTAGTGCTATCACAAAGCGTTGCTCTGAGCTCTTCGGAACGATTGCTGCAGAAAAGGCAGCCATAAGGCTAGTGCAAGAGGGGGCAAATGAGTCGATAATAAAGTGCAGACTCGACGAGCTTGAAAATGTCCTTGTGGCCATCAGCCTGGTAGACCCGCCAGCAGTTACAATTGCTTTGTCAGGTAGTATACGACAATTACGGAGGCGAAGGAGGCAGCAGAATTCTCGTTTGCAAGCTACTCGAGTAGCCTAAAATATCGACAAAAAACCAATAGCAATTTATCAGTGTTCAAAGAGCATCATGAGCGCTACTTGAGCATAGAGAACCGATCCGGCCAGTTCTCGAATCCTAGCAGGTATACCAATTCCTACCACTAACCTATCTTAAATTCACGATACGCAGACAGAGGTACTCTGAATATGTTAAGGCAGGGAAGGAACGTTAGGTGATAGAGGGCAGATATCACACAATTGCCTTCTTAGTAAGTTTGTCCAAGGCATAGAACAAAACAGGATAAGACGATATCTATACTGCAAAAAAAGTTTGGGGTGACTTTAATGTACCATGCCTAAGGCTGTGGTTACATCTGATACATTCTTGTATTCTCGTTCGTCTAAGTTTTGTAGTGCCGATAAGACATCTTCTCTATCTTTATTGTCTCCGCCTGAACCTTGTTGTTGTCTTGCGAATGAAATTATCCTATTCTTATCAGCTGGGAAGTCCATATCCTTTAAGATTTGTCCTATAGCTGCAACCTTTGAGTAACTTTCTACATTTACTTCCTTTCTTTGACCTTGGACGCCTGCTTGTTCACTTACTGCTCTGCCGGTCTTTCCTTGCGTGTCATCTTCTTGAGGTATTTGATCAGGATTCTCTCTTTTGCTTGATGTGCTTCCTTCCATACAAGAAACTGGACAACATCATAATTAAAATCTCGCTTAT
>DATFBV010000035.1:0-15786 GCA_035253605.1 Nitrososphaera sp. | reverse complement strand
AGTGCCCAACTCATTAGACTTGCCTTCTTCTAGAATTTCTACTGAATCTTCAAGCAACAGGTTCATATGCTGGTCGAAACCGTGAAGGTTTCCTCTGATGACTTTGCCACCCTTAAGCTTAATAAGTACAACTTTTCCAAGACTCTCATCGAGAACTTTCACTGCCATATCTACGGACAATTAGTATTCTACCGAAGGTAGAGCATGATATAGGCATATATTAAAATTTGTTTGATTCATCTCCTGTTAACTTTGTGTAAGTTATTCCCAATAGACATCTATCAAATGAACAACAACAACTGAGGTGGATACTGCTACATGAGTGTAAGCCCTAGAAAATCACACTCTCTACAACATCTATCAAACATAGAGGACTCGAGCATATATTACAATTTCTAGTATGAGAATAACAATTATTTGCGACACGGAAGCCAGCTGTATGATGGAGGACCTCCATGAAGGATGCTATTTTAGCCTTTTCTTATAAATCTCAGATCAACCAAGAGTAATTGGCTGGCGATGTAGCATAAGAATTATGCTCGGTTCTAATATTTTCATTGCTGGTTTCATATACATCTGGGGTTTTGATATCTGCAGAGCATTTTTTCTTTGTATCGGTACTTTGGCGATCATGATGCCATAGGTCTCTATTGGGTCTATATCACTAATGTAACGAGAACATCACGGGGCCTTGTCTTAAGAAATTTAGTAGTTACACTTCATAGTGCATAATAGGTTAATTTTACCAGAGAAGGAAATCCTAATCGTTAATAAGCCAGCATACAACGGTTGTTTGTAGTGAGAATAAAGTATTCACCAAAGAGTATTGCGATCCCTATTACAATACTACTCTCAGGCCTCTTGTTAGTATCACCACAAGCTCTTATTGACCCCACAGCCCCTCTGAGAGGAGCCGCAGCACAAGAACTGCGGGAGCATATTACCCACAATCGACCTTCTCCATCACCAGACATAAACGATCCTAATCTCCAGGTAGAAGAGGTCTATGAAGGTCTAGAACTTCCTACCTCAATGGCCTTTTTAGGCGAGAATGACATCTTAGTCACTGAAAAAGATTCTGGCAGAGTGCAGAGAATTGTTAACGGCGAACTGCAGGAGGAACCTGTAATTGATGTTCAAGTTGCAAACAATGATGAAAGAGGTTTGTTAGGAATTGACATCGCAGGACAATATGTTTTCCTATACTTCACGGAATCAGGTGGGGGTGAAGATGGGGATGATTGGAGTGAAGGCACTCCACCTGCCGGCACCCGTCTTTACAGATACAACACAATATCTGGAACCGGAGAAGATGCTCAAATGCAATTAACAGGTGAAACATTACTTTTAGACCTTCCTGGTACACCCGGTCCCCGTTATCATGGAGGACCAGTCGCCGTTGGTCCAGACAACAACGTCTACGTGGTCATTGGTACTGTGGACCACCATGAAACACAAGCTCAAAACATTGAGGATGGCCCAGAGCCGGATGGCACTAGCGGAGTAATGAGAATAACGCAAGAAGGCGAAGTAGCAAACATTCAAGGTATAATTAGTGATGAAATCCCTCAGAACCTATACTACGGATATGGCATCAGACAGAGCTTTGGTATGGAATTTGACCCACTAACTGGCAACCTATGGGATACAGAAAATGGGCCAAACCAATATGATGAGCTCAACCTTGTCGAACCCGGGTTTAACAGCGGATGGACAGATGTATCAGGATTGGCTGAACGTGAAGGTAATTTAGATATAGAAGAGGATTTGGTAGATTTTGACGGCAGGGGCAGATATAGTGATCCGGAATTCACTTGGCAACAAACTGTTGCTCCAACAGGGCTAGACTTCCTCGACTCAAGTGCACTTGGTGCGGAATATCAAAACGATTTATTTGTAGGCGATTATAACAACGGTAATCTATATCATTTCGACTTAAATGCTGATAGAACACAGCTTGTCCTAGGAGGAGGCTTGGCGGACAGAGCTTTGGATTCGGGAGACGAAGTCAGTGACATTTTGTTTGGAACAGGATTTGGGGGCATCACAGACGTAGAAGTTGGACCTGATGGATACCTTTATGTGTTAACCTTCCAGGACGACAGTGGCTCGATATTTAGGATAGTTCCCGAAGGTCTAGATACAGGCGACAACGGCGACTAGGCAGACTAACACTGATGAGTAAGAGGAAGAAGCTCCTGATGACATGGGTGCTCCTACCTTTGACTCAAATACTAGCGGAAAGAATAACGGAAGCACCCTAAATCAATAAAATTAGCTAAGATCGATGATTAAATTTCCTATACGTAGAATTGACTGCAGTTACGAAAGGTGGACAAGCAATAACGTGCCTCTACATTATACGGACGAGTTGTACTACAAATGCTCAGGACGTAGCTAGGCCATTGCTGGCTCTATATCAAGACGAAGAAGTTAAACTTTTGAATATCCTACAGGCACCTTAGACCATTGTGATAGATATTATTCATGTTGACATAAATAGACTAAGGTATTTTCTTAACATGCTAGTTGCCAAACAGCTTTTGAGAGAATCCCTAATAAAAGAAACTAAAGATGTGCGTAGCCTTTTTAATCATTCTTCACAATTCATGAAGGTTGTACACTTGATTGAAAGTAAGAACCAACTAACTTTCAAGCTAGCATTTTCGCTAGAACTATTACTATAGGGAATATCATCTATCCTATAATAGCCCAGAGAGCAGTAAAGTTCAGATGAGGCTATGGAGTAATAGTTACTGTTTACTCGAAATATAAGATAAATATTTTATATTACTTATATAAGAATAGACAATTTGGTACATTCCATCATATGATCTAATAAAGTAGTATAAGCTTTAAAAAACTAACAACGATATGGTAAGAGGAAAATCAAAGAGTCCAGCAAAATCAAGAGCGAAGAAAGCTGCAGCTGGAAGAAAAGGAAGTAAAAAAGGTGGCCGCACGTCCGCCGCAACTAGAAGAAGGCGGGTCGGCAAAAGAGAAGCATCCACCAGTGCTACAGGATCTGATGCCGTAACCACAGAAGCTACAACATAGAAAAAGATAGTCAAAGGATGAAATCAGTGGAAGCATGAATCGATTTTAACTATCTAAATTTTTTAGTAGCCTGGAGTCTACTGTGCAGTGTCCCACCCTCAATAGTTGTAACTGTTTCAGCTTATTTTGATGCGTACCTAAGATCCTAGAATATTGGCTTGATTATCTTTTCTCTCTCTCTCGCCTTCAGCGTAGATGCTCAAACAATCTGAAACAATCAATTATAGCGTTACTAATTTTAGGATGCATTAAGGAGAAGGTGTCAGGTGGCCTGCTGCAATATGACCTTCATATGCACTAGCATTATCAAATTTTACTCCACATATTTTGCATTTGAAAAGACCGTCTTCTACTATCTCTGTTATGTCTTGTACATCTTTGTTGTTATCATCTACATTACTTACCATACTTGCTCACGTTTTCACGCTTGTTCCTTCACACATCAGTTCATTTTGATCCGATATGGTGTTTGGATCTAAAACATATTTAGGAGAATCATACAGTCGTAGTAGGTTTTTCACCGGAGGGCGAGTTTCCTCTTTACTTCTTCCAGTTAATGCCGCTTCGATCCTAGGCCATACCTTATCAAATGTAATTGGAATATTTGTTTCAATCCATTTTGCCATTGATTGCTCTTCTTGCATACTTTGTTGTAGCAGAGGAATTGCATTGCTAACTCCTAACCTTTCGCACAGCTGAATAAGCGTTCTGTAAGCAATGATTTCAACGTGCTCAATACCATAATCTTCTTTTGTATGCATAAGTTCTAATTCTTCTGGCATAGGGTTTGTATCTCCCCCTCCTCCCGTAATTGTCTTTGCCATATCAGTTAAGGTCTTTTTTGCCACCATCCCTGTTGGCAGCCGTAATGTTGGGAGGTCTGCTTTGGAATCAGTTGGGCTACCACCTAGATCTGTTATAATTCGTCTTAATCTTTCTTGGTGGGCTCGCGTCTCATCTTGATGGTGTTGCAATTGCTGCTTGCCTTCCGGCAAAAGGCATTCCTGTATCCTTGAATCAAGTCTATCAACCGCCGCGTTTTCAGCAGACAGCATTTCATTAAGATGTTCCACAAGTTTGTCTTTAATTTCTGGCACAATGTTCGTTACTGACATAGTAAATACACATGGCACCCATCGGTCTTAATCTTGTATAGAGTGGCTATGTTTTCTGATATAGTAAGAAGCACTTTGAGTTTTTGGGTATAATAAGGTTATTACATCTGTATCTTGATAAGCAACTCCGCGAATAGATGCAGTTTTAATGTTATTCATAGGAATTTTGAATTGTAAACAAAATACGTTAATGAACTAGTCGATCGTAGCATTCAATGTGTTCTCCTTTATGGAGTAACTAGCGTCGAGCGATTTATTCAAATGCGGCAGAAACATTTGTATCAAAAGCATCCTACTACTATAACCTTTCAACCAGTCTTTGACCTTTCTTAAAAATATATTTAAAAATAGTGCTCACTCTAGCATATCGCTGTTGACTACTAATGGGCTTTTCATTGGGAGGTTCCAGCCATTCCATAAGGGGCATCTTGCAACTGTTAAATTTGCGTTAGGTAGGGTCGATCAGCTGGTAATAGTAGTCGGAAGCGCGCAAAAGAGCCATGAACTAAGAAATCCATTCACCGCAGGTGAAAGGATCAGGATGATAAAAGAGTCGCTTGACGCTGATAGCGAAGCAGATGTCAGGCGCATATTGATAATCCCTGTTCCAGATATTGAGGTCCATTCACTTTGGACCCATCAAGTGGACATGCTTGTACCAAAATATGATGTTGTGTTTGCAAACGACCCATTTACGCTTATGCTTTTTCATGAGCAGGGCATCAAGGCAATTGAAGCGCCCCTTTACAGGCGAGAAGAGATGAGGGCTACTGAGATAAGGAAGAGGATGGCTGCAGAAGAAAATTGGGAAGATCTTGTTCCAAAATCTGTCTCAAAAGTGATAAAGGAAATAAATGGTGTTGAAAGGGTCATGGCAATCTCCCGAAGAGATATGTCCGGCCATATCATAAAGTAGAAAATAATATATTTCTAGCTGATCGACCATACAATGTCACCGATGTTGTTTAGCAGTAAGAATGATAGCAAGGAAGGAGAGCGGCCAGCTTCAAGCTTTGTTAACGAACCGTGGTATATGGACCTGCAAAAACTGACAAATGAGGAGCTAATGCGCATGTATACTATGATATCGGATGGTCACTACCGGTTTGCCAAGAATGCTTGGTATATCCCAATTGAGAAAGACCATCGATGTCCCATCATGGTGGCCAAGGGTTATAGGTCGCCTGATACTCTAGATAGGATGGCAGAGTTCCAGGATACAGCAAAGATGCTGGAAAGCGACTTTCTAAATTTCATCGATGCGTGGGACTTTGGCTATATCACAGAGCAAGACATCGAAAAGGCGATCCTGAAGATACTAGAATCAAGGAATATCGCAATAACTGAGCACAGCTAATAATAATACATCGCAGCTAATAAACAACGTGGATCATGTTTCTTCCACTTTTCTTACAGATCTAATCAGATCAACAATTGCACTCTTTGTAGTCATTGATCCAGTTGGAAGTGTGCCCGTTTTTATCGCACTCACGCAAAAGATGGAAAGGACAGAAAGGGCGTCTGTCACCAAAACTGCGATCATAACTGCTGCTGGTTTGCTCTTTGTATTTGCGGTGGCCGGCACGCAAATACTATCCATCTTTAGCATTACCATCTCCAGCTTCATGGTTGCCGGCGGCATCCTGCTTTTCATCGTATCAATTGAGCTTCTTACACATGGCGAGTGGAGATTTGCTGGTGCAGCGACGCAAGGTGAATCAGGTGTTGTCCCATTAGCATTTCCTCTGCTTGCTGGCCCTGGAGCTATAACTGCTGTGATAATCTCATTCCAGACTGCAGGTCTGATCGTGACTGCTCTATCGATCCTGATAGTCATAGGTATTACATATGTTGTATTAAGGTACATCGATAGGATTTACAGACTGATTGGACGACGAGGTTCAATCATTGTTACTAGGGTTTTTGCAGTGCTCATTGCCGCTATTGCTGTACAATTCATAGTAGATGGAGCCCGGACGCTCTTCAGCTAGAAAAGATTTGTTAATATATTTAGCAATAGCTTTGGGAGTGGTGACAAAGCATGACAATAGTGGCGGGCAGAGGGAAGAAACAGGCCTTGAGTTATTATCAAAGCACAGCATTTCGGTTGGCGACAGCATCAAGATTACTACCAAGGATGGGGATGGAGAGATAACTGGCCTATTGATGCCACGCTATGAATCTGCTAGTGAAGAGTATATTGTCATCAAATTAAAAAGCGGATATAACACGGGCATACATGTCGGAAAAATAAAATCGATAACAAAAATGTTAGACAAGGACAAAGCTGTTACCTCTGTCAGAACTCCTACAGTTACTGCTAAACAAAATTTGCCAAAAGTTGCCTTAATAAGCACTGGCGGAACGATAGCAAGCAAGATAGATTACCGCACTGGCGGTGTGCACGCAGCCCTTTCTGCTGATGAATTGTATGCATCAGTGCCTGACCTTGCCAATCATGCATCAATTGACCCAGAGGTATTGATGAGCGAGTATAGTGAGAATCTCAGGCCAGAGCACTGGACGCTGATGGCAGAAAAAGTCGCCGAAAAAGTCGCGACAGGCAGGTATAGGGGGATTGTATTATCTCATGGTACTGATACTATGCATTATACTGCAGGTGCACTAAGTTTTGCACTCCGGAAATTGCCTGTTCCAGTAGTCCTTGTAGGTGCACAGCGGTCATCTGATAGGCCTTCTTCTGACGCTGCATTGAATTTGCTTGGTGCAACTATATTTGCAACAGAGTCAAAATACGCCGGCGTCTTTGTTGCTATGCATGCTGGCACTTCAGATGACATTATTGCCTGCCATGTCGGGACAAGAGTAAGAAAGAACCATACAAGCAGACGTGATGCTTTTGAATCAATTGATATGACTCCTGTAGCCCTTGTAAGGAACAATGAGATAGAAATACAGCAGAAACAGTCCTGTCGGCTAGAACAAAGATTCAGTGATAATCATTTTGAAGTAAACACAAAATTTGACGATCGAGTCATATTGCTAAAATACTATCCTGGCTTTGACCCTACGCTCATCGAGCATGCGATTAATGTAGGCCACAGGGCCATAGTTCTTGAAGGAACAGGACTAGGTCACGTTGGCAGGGCATGCTTTCCTGCGCTCAAAAAAGCCGTTGATGCAGGTCTCATGGTATGCATGACATCACAGTGTATCTGGGGACGCGTAAGGATGACTGTCTATGACACTGGCAGAGACTTACTCGATATCGGGGTGATACCGCTATCTGATATGATATCTGAGACAGCGACAGTCAAAGCAATGTGGGCGTTGGCAAACAGCGAGGATATCGAAGCAGCCAAAAAAATAATGCAAGAAAACCTCGCAAATGAAATTTCACAGGTACTCTCAATATCATAATAAATATAGATAGACGGGATTCAGCAAAGCAACTATTCCATTGTATGCTGAACAACAAAGCCGCAAAGAAGTGTAGTAAATAATGGGCCGGTGCCTTTTTTTGGGATATGCAGAACAGAACCTATGCAGAAAGAACGATATCATCCATGCAGATCTGAGGACAGATATTTTCATGGAATGGTACGTAATAATTCTCTCTGAAGTTACACAAAGGTACATATACGACATTATATCACCGAACAATTGGAACTATTCTCAGACTGTTGAAAGATTTGTGCTTGTCATGACGGATTCAGTTTCTAGTCAAAGGCGTAGCAGCTGACACAACGGTACAGAATACGGTAGCACTAAACCATTAATCCTGAAGGGATGGAAAGCAAGTTAGGCTTTCGTAAGAGCACTTAACAGAACTGGCAAGGCTTAATACGTGTGTTAGGGGAATTTGTAGTCAGTGGCATCTACTCTAGATCCAGCATCTTTGAACCTCAAGGTAGGGTTTGAAATACATCAGCAGCTAGCCACAAAGAACAAGCTGTTTTGCAATTGCAGTTGCGAAGAAGCAAAAGAATATGATGGTTCGTTTGTACGCAAGCTTCGGCCAACTCAAAGTGAGCTTGGCGCGTATGACCCAGCCGCAATGTTCGAGTTTTCCAAGATGCGCGCTGTTGAATATCAGGCGGCTTTTGGTTCTAGCTGCCTTGTAGAGGCGGACGAGGAACCCCCACATGACGTCACTAAAGAGGCACTTGAAACTGCGTTGATATTTTCACTTGCACTCCACTCTAAGGTTATGCATGAGATTCATGTCATGCGTAAGATAGTGATAGATGGCTCGAATACTAGTGGTTTTCAGCGTACGATGCTTGTTGCATCCGGTGGGTATCTTGATGTTGCAGGCAAGCGAATTGGAGTTCAAAGCATCTGTCTTGAAGAAGATGCGGCTAAATTAATAAGCGATGAAAAAGGAGTGCGTAAGTTCGGCCTCGACAGGCTTGGCGTGCCACTTGTGGAAATTGCGCTGGAACCTGTAACCGGCAGACCTAACGAAATCATGCAGGTCGCCCTCACGTTGGGCAGGCTCCTCCGAGCAAGCAAGCGGGTTGCACGTGGGCTTGGCAGCATCAGGCAGGATATCAACATTTCCGTACAAAACGGTGCCGTAGTTGAGGTCAAAGGTGTACAGCAGCTCGATCAGTTAGTGAAAGTAATCGAGCATGAGATGCATAGACAATATGGTTTGATAGTAATTGGGCAGAAATTGAAAGAAAAGAACGTTGACATCAAAAAAGTAGGTGACAGAATTGAAGATGTCACTGACATTCTTGGCAACAAGATGCCTTCAAGAATTGTTAAAAAAATTCTTGAAGGCGGAGGGTTACTCATAGCGATAAAGGTGCCTGGGTTTGCAGGCATGATCGGCTTTGAGCCCTACAAAGATATCAGACTTGGAAGAGAGCTCGGCAAGCTAGTCAAGTTTTATGATATAGACGGTATATTCCATTCAGACGAGCTTCCAAATTATGGAATAACGAAAGAAGAAGTTGCAGCAATCAAGCAAAGACTACAGATGAATGACAACGATGCTTTTGTTATATTAGGAGGTCCAAATGACAAAGTCAAATTCGCTTCTGACTCAATAATTCGGCGGCTTAAGGCAGCAGTCGATGGTGTTCCTCCTGAAACCCGTGCAGCAACCCCCGAGGGCAATACGGTATTCTTAAGGCCAAGGCCTGGTGTAGCAAGGATGTACCCGGAGACAGACATACCGCCGATTGCGATTACTGACTCGATGCTTGTGTCGCTTGCAGATAAGATCCCAAGTCAGTGGGATGAAATTGTGGACTCGCTTGCCAAGAAATACAATCTCAACAGGAAGCTGGCAAGTCAAATCTTTGATTCTGAATACCTTAACGTGTTTGAGGAGATTGCAACCAAAACCAGGGTGCAACCTACATTCATCGCGTCTAAGCTGACAGAAGATCTCACAAGCTTGCAAAGGCAAGGATTAGATGCTTCCGTCTTGACAGATCATATGATAAAGGATATCTTTACACGACTGGACAGAGGCTCCATAACAAAAGAATCAGTTGTCTTGATATTTGAAAAGCTGATGAAAAAAGAGCCGACCATCGTGAAGAGGGTCAATGAACAGGTAAATGTAAAGGAGGATATTGAGGCAAAGATCGTTAATGCAGCAATTGAGGCGGTAGGTGCGTTTTCAATAAGTGACGAAGAGCTGAGCAAAGGACTTGACAGGATAATAAGCAACAACATGGCAATAATTAAAGAAAAGGGCGCAAATGCATTGAGCACACTTATGGGAAGGGCGATGGCAGAATACAGGGGTAAGGCCAATGGTCAAAAAGTAAATGCAATGCTGAAGGATAAGATGAGCAAGATAGTCAACAAATAATAATGTACAAACCCAAATCTACCAAGGAAATCTGCATTGAATCCCTTCCATCAATTCTGTAAGCTTAGAAAAGCAGCTTGCTGACCAGTCAGTCCTATTGGAGGAGTTTAAAAATATACTAGAGTTTGTTCCAAAAATGTATTGCAAAAATGTTGAAAGGATTGTCACGCTCTGCGATAAAGACATGATGGCTCTAGATTATGTGCCAAGCCCGCTCAAGCTGTTCATTGTGCAAAAATCACTTGACCTCTCGTTATCTGCAAGTAGGCTGATCCAACGATATCATCAGCACGGGAAGATTTGGATGTAGTCAGTCAGACAGAAACTTCTTTAATGTAACAGTCATGTTATGCCCGTTGGCGGGGAGATTTGCTGAAGAAAAGGTCGATTTTCATCCTAGATCGTGGCTGTCCAAATACAGGCGCACTTCAGTAGGCTACCTCACAAAGATGTTGTTGTTTTACCATGGAATTGGCATTCTTCTGCTTCTTGCAGTCACGCCTTTGATCGATCAGGTTCTTCCAGACTATGAGCAGCCAAGTATCCCAAGGTCACTATTGTCAGTACTTGCCGCCGGACCATTAGAAGAGACGATATTCTTTGGCATCCCATTCTACATATTTGGAAATGCCTACTCTGTCCTTGTCACCGGAGCTGTGTGGGTCGGGATACATCTTTTCAACACTGATACGCTTTCCGTTAATAGCCTTGCGTTTGGCAATCTGCTCTTTGTGCTTCCATCCCTTTTCTTTAGCCTAAGGACATGGGTCAGTGGAAAGGGTTGGTTTTCAGTGATTACACACTCTGCTTGGAATGGTATCTTCTTTGCTGCTGGCTGCTCTGTCGGGGAATTTACGTGCACAGCAATTGAGGGAGAGGTCAGCGCTAGCGTAATAAGTATTGCACTATCAGGGGGATTGCTTGGAGTAACCTATATACTCTATAGGAGAAGAAAGACTAAAGAGTGGTAGCGATTGCGATCTAACGAATTCAATATATAGCCCGCCATTTGTGTTACAAGCGAAACGATAATGAGCCAAGCTGAAAATGACGTTAACGTCACCGTAACCATAGGCGACGTAAAGGTTGAATTCAGCGGCTCTGCAGAGACCGTCACAGCTTCTGTGATGAACTTTTTGTTTAAGCAGGTGCCTTCAATAGATCTTGCAAGAAAGATACTACTCAACTATGCAGCACAGGAGCTCATCGAAGCATATTCGCATGTCATCAAGATCACACCAGAGGGTCCTCGTGTAATCCTAGATACCGATGTCAAGTTGTCTGATAAGGATATAGTAGCTTTGCAGCTTGTAGCTGCCAGAATTGCAAAGGATCTTGGCAGGCTGCAGGACAGTTCTATGCAGGTATCAGATATTCATACTGCTACGGCGCTCAATCCAAAGTCCATAAGCTCCAGAATATCTGAAATGGTTAAGGCAGGCCATGTCGCACGTGACGAAAAAGAGCCGAGCAAATATAGAATAACAACAGCAGGTATCCACTGGCTTAATTCTACGATAGCCAAGAAAATCAGGCCTGCGCAGTAGTACTATTTGGTGGCCTTTTCTGTATATAGCGGTAATTCCGCATTGTTCCAATTCTTGTCAAGATGTTTTCTCGCACCATATCCGTAAGCGAATGCGAGACTGCAGTCCTGTCATAGTTGTAGCCTCTTCTTGATAACTCTTCATGTACTTCACCAAGAGACCTTTCACTAACAAAATACCCCTCGAACCAGAGACTTTCCAAAAGGCCCCTGCATGTTATACCACTCTTGGTTGTCACCTTCTGCTCTTGATGCTGCTGGCCCTCAGGCATGAGTTCAGCGATCGGTCTTGTCTTTAAGGAGTCTATTTCTCGCCTTAACACATCGAGCTGGTTCTGCACTTCTGGCCCCATCATCTTAGCACTATCTAGGCTTGAGAGCACACTTTCAACTACCTGCTTGACTCTACTCTCAATGCAGGCTACCTCTATCTCCCATTCACCGTGCTTAAGTCTTATCTTGACTTCCTCAGCAGGAGAACCACTCATTTTTGCTTAAATATACCTCTCAGCCTGCTATTGATAAATCTGTTGCTGACCATATTGACCATGTTGAGCAATATTAATATACTTGTGCCCGCAGATATTGTTGAACAACATGAACAATCAAAAAGCCCTTTTTTCAGCCAATATCTTGAGTCTAAGAGATCTCGACATAGGGGAATCGGTGAGCAAGTGTCTAGCTCCAAAGCTTGACGTACTAAAAGGGAAGAAAATTGTGTTTTGCTATGACGAGAAGAAAATGATGCCAGTTGATGGATGGGGAATGAGATCTAATCCCTACGGTGCAACAACTATAACTACCATTCGCCCGATCAAAGAGAATGCACTTGTGGCGGCTATAGACTCTAGCAGCATTAAACTAGCCGAGACAGAAGACGGAAGCCTTTATGGTATTAAGTGTGGCCTTGCTACAGCCTATAGTGGGCGCACTCTTATGCATTTCAAGATAGGTCCGGGGTTGTTCTATCTAAGTGAAAAAACAGTTTGCGAATCAGAACTAGAAGAGCGGCTCTCAAAGCTGGTTCTCTTAGATGATGACTTGGCAAAGCGTCTGATAAGAGTACGCGTAGAGAGAGCCGTACAGAAGGAGATTGCAAGCCACTTTACAAATTCAATAATTCTAGTTGACGGCTCACTCAAAGCATCGATTTTTGAAGAAAGAGACTGCCGTATAAGCAAAATTTCAGAGAGTAGTGTTCTCCGAAAGAATATGCTTGTAGGGATTAGCAAGAGCACTAAGCTCAAGGCGTTAGACAGGGCGGCCGCTCCATTAACAAAAGTACCAGGTCCAGCCTACATTGAAGTAGAGGATATCATCAAAAGTTTGATCAAGAACACTATCGGCAGCAACCTGATGGTTAAGCTGGAGAAGGGCAATAGCAGTCCCATTTTGCGAGCAGACATTGTAGGCGATGTGAACCAATCACTTGGTATGTTGCTCGGAAATGATATAGTGGCATGTGGCTATCCAGAAACGCTCAGGCTTGCACATCACATTTCTACGTTCACAAGTACAGAGGTAACATGCCTCAGAAGCCATATACTAAACAACTATGATGTTATGGAGTTAGCTGCAGATGATATACGCAGAACTCTTTTGGGGTCGATACCAGTATGAAGATACTATCAAAGAACGGTAACGAACTCCTCTTACTTGCCATGAAGGAAGATTCCGCTGCCAAGGGAGACTACTTACTCATAGAGGACAGAAATCGGAGCATGGTTGTACAGGTCTATGATGAAGAGTACCTTTCATCTCAGGCTTTAATTGAAGACATTGTCAAAGAAGAGGTGGTCAACGCATCAAGCATAGAGAACCTACACGACCCACTTAATATCGGCGGCCTGTCCCGGCTTGTAAGGGATGCCAGAGTATTTCGCGCCAAGATAAGGGCATCAGTCAATGACGGTAAACTTTCAAGCGATGTAACGTGGCTTCCTTCGAGAGTTGAGTCTAAGATAAGGCGGATTGCGATGAAAGAGCTTGATTCTTTGCTTGGAAGATGTGGTGTATTTCCGATTCCGGTTGGCAGAGCTGGTCACGAAGAAGAGTTTGAAATTTACGCAGAAGATCTGGATGGCAAGCTGACTGTCATTACCGGTAAGAAAGAGTCTGGCAAGTCACATCTATCCAAGATGCTTATCAAGACACTCGTGCAGTATGGCGCCTTTGTGGTCGTATTTGACTTGAACAACGAGTATGGAGGCCTTGGATGGAGCCGCGCTGGTATCCCTTCTTCAATCAATCAGCAAGTCAAAGTGCTTGAGCCAGGTAAGACACTGAGGTTTACTCTTGACTACTGCGGCAAGACAGCGATATCTGGAATGCTTAAAAATGCTCTTGACATGCCTGCTGCGTCTTTGCGTGAATTTTTGCGGATCTGGGACTGGTGTGAAAGCAAGCAGTCGCTTTCAATAGATGCGATAGGTAATGCTGTCAACACTTGGAACATAAACGAGCTTGTGCGAGATGCACTAGTGTCTCGCTACCATGTCATCCAGTCCTCACGACTATTTATCAATGGTGAACGAGGTCTGCAATTTGAGGATATAATTTCGGGCAAGAGCGGTGCAGCAATGATAATTAACATGGGCGAAATTTCGCCTACTGTACGCAGGATGGTCGTTGAGTTAGTATTAAGCAAGATTGTCGACTTGCTGGAGCATAAGCAAATCCCGCCCATTTTCCTCTTTGCAGAAGAGGCACACATTTACATCCGTGATACATATTGGGAAGACATAATCACTCGAATGAGACACTTTGGTATTTATACCACCTTCATCACAAACCAGCCCGACGCAATAAGTGATGGTATCTATCGACAGGTGGACAACATTTTCCTGTTTAACTTTACAAACGATAACGATCTAGACAAGATATCCAAAGTGTCATTGGCAGATAATGACACCATACGATCGATAGTGAGGACGCTGCCACAGCGCCATTGTCTGGCTATAGGTAAGGCAGTGTGTGACCTACCTGTCGTGATCAAAGTTGCAGCAGCTGAGCTATTGATGCTTGGAGAAACTAAAAAATTCTTTACTAAAAAATAGGTTATGCTATGGCAGTCTGACCACGTTTTTTTGTTCCAATGTCAATTGCTTCAGTGACGGTGGAGACAAATATCTTGCCGTCCCCTGGAGAACCGGTGCTTATGGTGTCGATGATGGCTGTGATTACCTTCTCAACTTCAGGATCATCAACCACAGCCACTACATTAGCTCTAGATGAAAATTCAGAAGCAGCGAGTGCTCTTGTCCCCTTGGCAGTTTGGATCCTCGGCTTTTCACCCTTGCCTCTTCCTTTTGCGTCAAGGATAGTCGCACCGCCCACACCAACGTTCCTTAGAGCTTCGCTAACAGCACTGACCTTCTCTGCAGATACAATCGCCTCTACACGCTTCATGGGACGATGTAAATAAGGTTACAATATAAGGTTTTCAAATAATTAGATCGTCATAATTCAAAATATCCATGAATAGCAATTATAATGTAATTATCATAAATTTCACAGAAATAATAGCAAGCTGTAACTAGAATACTGAATGTTCTACCGCAGCGTTCATAAACGTTTGCCTAACGTACAGGTTACTTGCATTGCAGGAACAAGATAAGATTAAGAACCGAAGCAAACTTGACATAATATATGATATACTGGTGTCTGCAACAGGCGGAGTCAAAAAGACGCATATTATGTCGCATGCAAACTTAAGCTCGGAGCAGATGAACTATTACTTCAACACGTTACTATCACATAGCCTATTGAATGCAGAAAAAGACTCAGATGACAACCTCGTTTACAAGACAACACACAAGGGTGTCAGATTCCTTCACTGCTGTGCGCAAATCAAATCACTTATCGCACCAGTAGCGAAGGTAAGAATGCGAAGCGATTTACTCTTCCTTTAGAAGCAATAGAATTATCTTCGTATACCGTTAAACGAAATACTAGCCTACTTTTGAGCGATGTCCTCCTATTATCCTACGCAGGAAGATGAGCTTCGAACAAAGGAAGCACAGGCAGAAACTATCAAACAAACACAAGAGGCCAAGTTCCTTTCCACGTTTCAGACAATTCCAGTAAAAAATGTTGGAAGGTTATCGGAGATGGCAGAAGCAATAGTGAGAAATTTTAATCGGATAATGGAAGAGGCTCGTCAAGAGCCATACCAGCGGCAGGAAGACATTATGGCAGGCATGAAAAAGTTGTTGGAAGAGCAAATCAACGTAATTGAGGCGCGACGCGCCTATACGATAAAGATAAACCCATCA
>DATFBV010000034.1:0-8987 GCA_035253605.1 Nitrososphaera sp. | reverse complement strand
CCATCACTGGCTCTTCTACTATGATATTGCCAATGCTTTCGCTTCGTAGCTTGTTCCAGAACGCGTCAAGCCTGTCTGTTCCAAATGGATGAGAGCCTCCAAAGCCATATCTTGCTAGTGCCTCACCATAAAATACAGCTGTCTGGCACATCTTTTGTCTGTCTCAGACAACAATGGAAGCAACTGCAAATAAATATTCTCAAAACAACCATTATACACAGAGAGATACTACTGATATGTTCACTGGCATTGTCAAGGGAATAGGCATAGTTACATCCGTCTCAAAGAGCAAGACTGGATCTGAGATGATTATACGAGTCAGGCTAGGAAGGTTTAGGCGAGGCCTCAAGAAAGGCGACAGTGTCTGCATAAATGGTGCGTGTCTCACAGCGACAAAGGTATCAAGAGCCGAAGCTGAGTTTGAGATGGTATCTGAAACCATTCGGCGAACAAACCTTGGTCAAACCAAACCAGGCCAAATGGTTAACGTCGAGAGGTCTTTGAGGGTTGGGGATAGGCTTGAGGGACACTTTGTTTTGGGCCATGTGGATGGCACTGGAGTCATTGAGGATATTCAAAAGATGTCGTCTGAAACAACTATCTGGGTAAAGCTAGATAAGTGGCTAATAAAATCACTAGCCCCAAAGGGCTCAATCGCAGTTGATGGCGTTAGCCTCACTCTAGTAGGTGTTGAGGGTGATCGTGTCTCTATTTCACTTATACCTCACACCTTGAAGATGACGACTCTTGGCATGAAGCGTAGAGGTGACCGTGTTAACATTGAGACAGATATTCTTGGAAAATACGTCATGAACAACTTGCCAAAAGACTGGAACCTAAAATAAAACATTTAATCTTCCTATGTGCATTACCTTTTCTGTATATGCCTATAGTAACAGTGGCAACATATAGCGGAAGAACTCAGACTGAAAAAGATCGACTGGCAGAGGCAATAACCGACAATATCACAAGATTATGGAAAGTGCAGAAAAAAGATGTCGTTGTAGTCTTTCAAGAAGCATCTCACGGGAACTGGTATGCATCAGGCGTTCGTTTGTAGAGTAATAGGCAGAGAGATATATGCCCTTACTAGACTAATTTAGTCGCCAGCAATCACTTTGCAGCACCATCTTTTTTGAGCAGCCCTAAATGCAACACCACCACAAGATTCCTTCTGGTATTAGAATTAAGAAACATGGTTTAGTTGTCAGGCTGTCAGCTGTTTAGGGGCTAACTTATCGACTAGGAGGGTTATAGTCAGGTGGTCTTTCAGCCCCACAATTACGGCATGAACCCATTACATATTGAATCTCTTTGCCGCAATTTACACACTCTTTGAAGTCTGGAGTGGTCATCATAGCTCTTCTCCCTTCATGTTATGCTATTTATTAGTCTGCGTGTTTAAGTATCAAAGAAAAAGCTGTCAGATTTATCCTCCCACATTACAATACAACAACCAATTGGAGCAATTGTCAATGTAAGCTACCAAAAGATTGGTAGTAACCAAAATATTAGTAATCTATTAATAAGATTGAGCAACAAGACTACTAGTTGTCTCTTGCAGAAGCAATAGCAGCTCTAAAGGCTGGCAGGTTTGTACTTGTTCATGACGACAAATCGCGCGAGAACGAGATCGATATGGTAATTGCTGCAGAGCATATCAAGCCGTACCACATCGCAACAATGAGAAAAGACGCTGGAGGACTTGTGTGTCTTGCAATCGCAAACGAAATTACAAGCAAGTTGGGACTAGTCTATATGCACGACATCATAGCAGATATGGGCAAGGTAAATCCGGTCTTTTCAAAATTAACAGAAGGCAGAGCCAACTATGGGGATAAGCCCTCATTTTCAATAGCGGTCAATCATCGCTCGACTTACACTGGCATCACCGACCAGGACAGAGCACTTACCATATTCAAGATGGCAGAAGTGTGCAAGAATATTGACAATGGCGGCGTAGAACAATTTGCCAGAAACTTTCGTGCGCCAGGCCATGTGCCGATACTTATAGCATCAAAGCACCTACTACATGACAGGATGGGTCACACCGAGCTATGCGTTTATCTGACACAGCTTGCAGATATTATACCGGCAGTAGTCATTTGTGAGATGATGGACTCAAGGACACATAGGTCGCTCTCAATTGACTCCGGGCAAGAGTATGCTGCAAGATTTGATATCCCTCTAATTGAGGCAAGCGAACTCAAGGCTAATGCCAGGGTGGCATAACCAACAATTGATGATTTATCTTGCAATAGTAGTTTCTGAATTCAACAGTGAGATAACATTCAAGATGCTAGAAGGTGCAAGAGATCATGCAGCCAATGTAAGTGCCAAGGTAAGCTATATCATGTATGTGCCTGGCACCTTTGATATGCCACTTGCAGTTGAGCGATTGTTGAGAAAGAAAAATGTAGACGCCGTAGTCACGCTCGGCGCTGTGATAAAAGGGGACACCAGGCACGATGACATCGTAGCTGAAAATGCTGCTCGGCTGATAGCTGATCTATCGCTAAAGTATGGCAAGCCGGTGACACTTGGCATTGCGGGTCCTGGAATGACGATTGAGCAAGCAAGAGCGCGAGCAAAGCTTGTACCGGCTAGAGCAGTAAATGCGGCAGTAAACATGGTTTTGCGGTTGAGAAAGCTACAAAAGCTAGTCAGCGGAGGGATTGTCATAATAAATGATACAGCTGACAATAGTTAGGATTGAAGGATACGGGCAATGGACTCTTACCCTTGGAAGTGACAGGGAGGCACAGCTTCAGATGCTGCAAGCGAGGATCTATTATGATGTACAAAGACTATTCTCAGAAAGAGGTAGCATCGTTTTCTTCAATAGGTTTGATGAATATTTTGCGATAACAAATGGCCTTAATGCTGATGATCATCTACACATACAGCGTGAGCTTACAAAGCTGTATGACAACATGTTAATGTCAATGACAATTGGTGCCGGCAAGACTGCACTTGAAGCAAACCTAAATGCCTACCGCACAAGAAAAGAGGGGAGAAGGATACTTGATGGCAAGGCTAGAATATTTGGCAATGTGCAGCCTCAGGCAGACATAGCCCAAATAATGCATATCGATATTGATAGCTCGGCAAAAGTTGGTAATAGGCTGTCGCCTTATGAACTGACCGTACTTGTCATGAAGATCTACAGTAGGCTTGCAGAAGAGTTCCTGAAGTACAATTCGCTTGCGTTCTTTCTTGGTGGAGACAACATCATGGTAATTTCTAATGGCATGACAAAAGAGCAGGCTGACGGAGTGTTAAAGAGTGTGACGGCTGGCAATGATATCAAGCTTAACTGCGGTATAGGGATTGGCAAGACAGGCAGAAGAGCAGCAGAAGCTGCAACAAAGGCACTTGACACAATAAGAGACCTGCGCGAGGTAGGAAAAATCCAAACAATATATGAAATACAATGTCCCTAGCAATAACAAACGCCAGCATTCTTTTAGGCAAAGAGCTTGACTATGTTGAGCAGGGCTACATTGAGATTAAAAGTGGCAAGATAAGTAGCACCTCTGCTGGTAATTACAAAGGTTCTTGCGAGAAGCTGGATGCAAAGGGATTCATAGTCATACCCGGATTTATCAATGCGCACACGCACGTTGCTGATGCAATAGGAAAAGATATTGCCGCTGGACAGCGGCTTGATGCACGGGTGCACCCTGTATTTGGTGTTAAGAGTAAAATTCTGCAAAAGAGCCTCCCCAAGCATCTAAAGACCTTCATTAGGAATTCTGCAATTTCGATGATAAAAAAAGGAATAGTTGCATTTGCAGACTTTCGCGAAGATGGACTGGAGGGGGTAAGGCTCCTAAAAGAGGCAACTGATGGTCTGCCGATAAAATGCGTAACACTTGGGCGGATAAATTATTACAACAGCCCAATGGATGCAGCCGGCCTGCCATCTGAAATGGAAGAACAAGCTAAACAGGTAGTTGAGCTGGCAGATGGACTTGGAATAAGCGGCGCAAATGAAAATACTGATGCTATCCTTGCACAATACAGGCAGCTTGCAGGAAAAAAATTGATCGCAATACATGCCGCTGAGTCAAAAGAGACGGTCAGATTTTCCAAGAAGCAAACTGGCAGAAGCGAAGTGGATAGGATAATGGAACATCTAAAGCCTGATTTTGTTGTACATATGACAAATGCAACAGAAGATGAAATATCGCTTGTTGCAAAAAGTGGAACCGGTGTTGTAATTTGCCCTAGGGCAAATGGTGTGCTTGGCGCCGGCATCCCTAAGGTTGCCCAGATGCTCAGGCAAGAATGCCTTGTAGCCATTGGTACAGACAATGTTATGCTAAATTCTCCAGACATTCTTAGAGAACTGGATTATACCTGGAAGGTGTCAAGGGCTACTGAAGGTGAGATGTTAAAAGCACAAGAACTCTTGAAGATGTCAACTATAAATGCGGCGCAAATTTTAAGACTCAATAGTGGGTGTATAGAGGCTGGCCGCGCTGCAGATCTAGTATTCATTGACAAAAAACATGCCGACCTCTATCCAATACATGACCCATATGCTGCAATCATTCACAGGGTTACTCAAAGTTCTATCACAGCAGTCATGATCGATGGGCGGTTTGTAGATTGTTGAAGGTAATAATCAACAGTGCAATGACAGTTGATGGAAAGATCGCCACATCAAGTGGAGATTCAAAAATTTCTTCAAGGGAAGATCTTGTAAGGGTTCACAAGCTGCGCGCTTCTGTCGATGCCATAGTAGTAGGAATCTCTACAATTTTAGCAGACAATCCTCAGCTCACGGTAAGACTAGTGAAGGGTAAGAACCCAGCTAGGGTTATAGTCGACAGCAGAGGCAGGATCCCCCTTGACTCCCAAATAATCCGCACTGCCTCTACGGTTAAGACTATTGTAGCAGTAACGGATCAGGCACCAGAGGAAAAAATAATAAAATTAAGAGATATGGGAGCGCAGGTGCTGGTCATAAGCGAAGGGAAAAAGGGACAAAGTGCCGCTGTGCCCCACGGCGTCAACCTTAAACTGCTGTTCCGCAAGCTGGAAAAGATGGGGCTGAAAAAAGTATTGGTAGAGGGTGGAGGAGAGCTTAACTGGTCACTTTTGCGGCTTTGGCTTGTTGACGAGCTGACAATAACAATTGCCCCAAAAATAGCAGGCGGTAGGTTGGCGACGACACTTGTCGAGGGAGATGGATTTGATGAAATAGCCCAGAGCATCAAGCTGCAGCTCAAGAAAATACAACGGAAAAAGGGGGGCGAGCTTGTACTGCACTACAAGGTATGATTCTATAGCGGTCTTTTATATACACACACCTTTACTTATAATAATGCAATAGAAACAGTATCTGGACGTGGACAGAGTCTTGCTGACATCAATCTCGAACATGATCGATGTATGTATGAAAAATTGAGGTTGATGATTCTAGGCTGACAAGAACATAATTTTTAAGCTCTTGCAACTATATATCAGTATAGATGTTTTCAAACGAGCACACTCTACAGAAATTCATGATGGAAAAGGCTGAAGGACAATTTCATGACAGGTACGAGAAAGCACTTGAGCAGGTAAGATCGGAGTTTGGTAGGACCTACACAATGGTGATTGGTGGAAGTGAGATAACGACCTCAACTACAATAAAGCATACATCGCCTATTGATACAAGAATCGTGCTTGGACATATGCCGATCGGGGCTGCCAGCCATGTTAGGAAAGCCATTGCAGCTGCAAAGGATGCATTTGAGCGCTGGAGCAGAATAGACTATCGGGAGCGAGTACATTTATGCAGGGTTGCAGCAGACATAGTGGTCAAACGCAAATTTGAGCTTGCTGCATGGGTCTCATATGAAAATGGCAAGAACCGTTATGAGGCTATAGCAGACATCGATGAGGCTATCGACTTTTTACGTTACTATTCTGAAGAAATGGAAAGGAATAACGGCTTTGAAACATTGATGAATAGTGCTCAGTCACATGAAACGAGTAGAAGCGTCATGAAACCATATGGAATATGGGGAGTAATTGCTCCTTTTAACTTTCCGGCTGCGATTTTTGTAGGTATGAGCACAGGAGCAGTAATCACTGGGAATACTGTTGTGGCCAAGCCGTCTAGCAATACTCCAATTATTGCATGGAAGTTTGCAGAAATATTCAAGGAGGCGGGTCTGCCTGATGGTGTGTTCAACCTAATCTTTGGGCCAGGCAGCAAGATAGGCAATGAGCTTATCAGCAATAATGATGTTGCTGGTATCGTATTCACCGGTTCTCGAGACACTGGTTTTGCAATGGCAAAAGAGTTTAGCAAGACAAGGATCAAGCCGCTAGTAGCTGAGCTTGGAGGTAAGAATCCAGTGATAGTGACTGAAACAGCTAACATCAGTAACGCAGTTGACGGTGTCCTCAAAGCAACGTTTGGCTATTCAGGACAAAAGTGCAGCGCATGCTCTCGTGTTTATATTCACAAGAAAGTGAGGGATGAGTTTCTCAGGCGGCTTGTTGAAAAGACAAAGAACCTGCCGATAGGAAACCCACTTGACTCCAATACCTTTGTTGGTCCACTTGCCAATGAGGATGCCTACAGGAAATATCAAAAATACATAAGAACAGCGGAGAAAGATGGCAAGGTGATCGTTGGAGGCTCAATCAAAAAGGATAATGACCTAAAGTACGGCTACTATGTAGAGCCGACGGTTATCGTTGGTCTGCCAAAAAAGCACCAGCTCTTTAGAGAGGAGATGTTTGTTCCCATCCTATGTGTTGCAGACTATGAGAAGTTTGATGATGCCATCCACCTTGCAAACAACACTGAATATGGATTGACGGCAGGAATATTTACCAGAAAGGAGGAAGAGGTCAAAAAGTTCCTTGATAGCATCGAGGCAGGCGTTGTTTATGTTAACAGGCAGGCAAGCGCAACAACTGGCGCAATGGTTGGATGCCAGCCATTTGGAGGATGGAAGGAATCCGGTACCAGAGGTAAAGGAACAGGAGGGCCTCATTACCTAACAGAATTCATGCGTGAGCAGAGTCAGACTATTGTGGTTGAATAGTTCGATAAGTTATTTCATCATTCTATCCGTCCTACAACATTCAAAAGTACACACATCTGCATCAATAAGCATAAAGAAGAAGGATCTATGATTCATGATGAATTTTTATTCGAGCGACTACAGAGAACCACTGCTCAAAGTGATCAGATAAAAAATATTATTATGTTCAAAATATTATATACCAATTATTGTCTGCCGAATGCAGATTCAAAGTCAGTAAATATACTATATGTACTACAGCTACTGCAATTTGCGTCAATTGAATAGGGTCCTCGCTTATACCTCTTGTAATATCCCTATTATTCTGTAGCTATTCGCACTAGCTCAGAAATTTGCTTGCCTTTATCCTGAGAAAGTGCTGAAATTCCCCCACTCAAGCTCTGAGCTACAATGCCTTTTTCTGCAAGTACTTCAGCAACTCTTAGCGAAGTATTACCCATCATGCAGACGAGCAACGCTTTCCCATTATTTCCTCCTTCTCCACCTAATGCACTGTCAAGTTCCTCTGGAATCTTTTGGGTTGCTAAAAGCCGCTCCACGTCGCTAGCCTTTGGGACAGAGATCTTGCTTTCATCAACACCCAGAGAATTGGCAATTAGCTCTATTCCCTCCTTGCGGGGGGTATACATAGTGTGAATCCAAAGAACTCTGTTGTAATTTCCTATCTTCGACACAGCTTCTTGTAGAGGGACCTCTAGACGGTCCTCTTGTGTCTCTTGCATCATTTCAATGCTCCTTCTATACTTTTGGATTCCATCCGCAACCATTACGACAAACTTTCTTCCTCCCTCTCCACCAAAATTTGCCATCTGCATCACCGCGTAAAGAGCAAGGGCACTGCTTTCTCCTATATCATATCCCTTTTCTACGAAAAACTTCAACATAGGTTTTGCCTGTTCAAAATCTACTTCATGTTGTCCGGCGTACCGCTCAGGCTCGTAGAATTTTAAGCCTGCTGCCTTCCCTTTGGTCCTTATTCCTGCAACATCTTGGTTACTAAGTGGAAAGATTACGTGTAGTGACTTCTTTCCATATTTGTCCATCAAGTACCTGCTCAAGCCACCTGATGTGCCACCTGTACCAAAGGTGCAAACAACTTTGAATTCCGCCAGCGAATAGTCTTGTTCAATCAATTGCTGGTCTATCTCCGGGGCAGTAACAGCTCTGTGAACCTCAATGTTCAGCTCGTTGTCGTACTGTTCGGGGCAGAAACAACCATAAATCCTCCCAAGAAGCTTTGCCAAGTTTATTATGTCTTGACTCGCTAGAAGTTCCTCTATCTCTGAGCGCGATTTATCAAAAATCGCAGGGTCGAATCCGATCTCAATGAGCTGTGAGCGAATATTCGATGCAGTTGCTTTAGCAGCCAAAAGATTCGGATTACCCTTCATGCCCGGCGCAGGGCAAATGTCCATGTCCAGATTTATGATACGTGTTTTCTCGTTTCTCAATTCTTCAAATACTCCTTCTTGAAGCTTCCTGGATACTAGGGTAATGACGTCTAGGCCGAGCCGACCGATCTGCCCTAGAGCGATCCCAAAGTTACCCGAGGTAGCTTCAATTATTGTCTGTCCACCCTTTAGTTTGCCTGACGCAATTGCATCATAGATTATGCGTACTGCAGGCCTTACTTTGATCGAGCCTGCAAGCAAGTTTGAATCAAACTTACCGAAAACCTGCAGATCTTTATCGGCAAGATCCAAGCCGTACTCAATTCTTGCACACTGCTTAAAATCTTCAGTAATGTTAATGAGAGGTGTTGGGTTAAGAACCTTTGATTCACCTGATTTTTCTTCTAGATGAGGAACCTTACTCCATATTTCTCGCTCAAAGCGCTCCAACAGAGAGCTGTCCATGTTAGTCCTACTATTCTGTCCCTGCAATTTTCTTCACTGTACTATATGGTGCGTGAATAGGTTTTATAAAAGATGTGAT
>DATFBV010000033.1:0-9943 GCA_035253605.1 Nitrososphaera sp. | reverse complement strand
TTTTCTTCGATTCCATGGGCACCTTCCCTGAGGCTGCTCTCTCCAAGGGAATAAACTGACAATGCATTTGCCCCTCCGGTCCCTTCTAAACCTACGGCACCACCATAGGCTCCTACAGGATCAAAAAGAAAATGCCATGAGCTCATTGGAACGTTAAACTCAGCGAAGTTCAAGATCGGCTCATCCAAGACCTCTATAGCTTGCGTGTTTTCAAATTTCTGAGCAAGATCTGGATATAGTACTTCCAAGAGGCCCATAGGGTGATTGATATCAATTTGCCCTATGTCTGGTGCATTCACGATTAATGGTTCATTAATCGCAATGCCTCTCCATTCCAAATCTACTACTCCTTGGCCGCTACCCTCTCCGCCTTGTAGTACAAAACTTTCCAAAGTTGGTTGGAGCTCTGTTCTGTAAGATATCACAGTGCTTGTAGGTCCTCCTCTCACGACCCCCGAATAGGAAACCTCAGCTTGTGATGCCTGAACTGGGCTGTCAGCTTGTACAAAAGCTCTATTTAGCGCTGCAAGCAAACCGCTCATACCAGTGTCATTCTGCCCAGTAGCGGTCCCATTCAGGGAAAACTCGACGCGCTGATTCTGGCCGTCAAGTGTTTGTGCTATAGAACTACCTGCAGGATACTCCAATGTAACCGATTTGACGCCTACGTAGGAAGCCGTAGAGGTAGTGGTCTCCGGCCTGAGAGTTCCAGCCAAGTCTACAGCATATGACTGGGTAATAAAAACTGAGATTAAAAGTATTGCAAGTATTCCAGAAACCACTAAGGCGAAATACTTCACAAGTTCATTTTTGTATATCTAGTTTATAATCTTTATTCCTTGATTCGATATTATGCGTAGCAAAGACAGTTTATTTGTCCATTAATGCAGAAGGTCTTTTTGCCATTATAATTTGGCCATGAATTGCTCACCAGGGAGACTTTCAGAGTGACAATTGTAATATGAAATCAGATGATTTTTTCACAACATATATCACCATGCAAAGATGCACAGATGCACATTGTGCTCTGTTACGTCATCAGTAGCAGATAGGTTATAATAAAATGCATCGTTTACTTACAACTCATTATTTGACGATATTGATTCTTGCGGGTGGGACGGGATCTATGAAACTGGTCAGAGGACTGGCTGCTATCAAAAAAGATATTGTCGTAATCTGTAATGTTGGCGATAACATATGGATGCATGGCCTATATGTATGCCCTGACATTGACACTATATTTTATGGGCTTGCAAATATCCTTGATCAGGAACGCGGATGGGGTATCAAGGGTGACTCATTTCAATGCCTGGCCCAGATGAAAAAAATTGGTGCCCAGACTTGGTTTGGTTTAGGCGACAGAGACCTTGCGATCCATTTGGTCCGGACAAGTATGATGAAAGATGGTAAAAGTCTGTCTGATATCACCAATTTTTTTAGAAAAAGCTACTCTATTAGTGCAGAACTTATTCCAGCTACGGACACAGAGATGACTACGAGGATTGTGACCAGTAGTAAGGGCGATATGCACCTGCAAGAATTCTGGGTCAAACATAAAGGAAGGCCAACAGTAACCGATGTAAGGTACGATAATGCCAGTAGCACGACAGCAAACACTGCTGCCATAGACGCTATTACGCGATGCAACCCTGTAATAATCGCGCCCGCAAACCCAGTTTCGAGCATAGGGCCCATCATAGCTATTTCAGATCTGCGAGAAAAACTCGTGCAAAACAGAGACAAAGTTATAGCCGTTTCGCCGCTGATCGGGAGAAAGGCGGTAAGCGGGCCTGCTATAAAATACATGATGGCGCGAGGAATTGAGAGTTCCTCAGTTGGAGTGGCAAGGTATTACCGCGACTTTGTTAGCAAATTCATAATTTCGAAGGAAGATCATAGCATGAGATCACAGATTGAGTCCCTTGACATGCAGGTTTACGAAACTAACATAACCATGAAGGCAAGAAGAGATGAAGTCGGACTGGGAAGGCGGCTTTTGAAATTGGTTAAAAAAAAGAATTGAAATCATGATGATGAAGACTTTTGCCATCGTCCCCGTAAAAAGATTTGAAAACGCAAAGACGCGACTTTCATCAATACTAGATAGGGACGACCGGATACGTCTTTCGTTGCTGATGCTAGAAGACACCCTCCAGATTCTTTCTGTCGTCCATAGGCTTTCCCAAGTGATCATAGTGTCAGCAGACAAGAGCGTAGAAGAAATTGTAGCGAAGTATGGAGCAAAATTCCTCCTGGAAGAAAAGGAAAGAGGTGTCAACTCTGCAGTAGCATATGCTAACTCCTATTGTATGAAGAAAAAAGCTGCAGACGCAACGATGGTTATCCCGCATGATTTGCCACTTCTTGACTCAACCGACATTTCCAAAGTATGCGAATTAGCTGAAAATGAGAGCAGGTGCATAGTAATTTGCCCTTCAATTCGACACGATGGAACAAATATGCTATTAAGAAAGCCTCCTTCCGTAATTTCTACTTTCTATGACATTGACAGTTATAACAGGCATCTAAAGGCAGCTATGGAACTTGGCATTCCTATAAAGCACTTGTTTTCAAGGGCCCTCATGCATGATATTGATACTCCAGAGGATGCTTTTGAGATCATAAAGCAAGAAACTGTCACTGCCAGGAGTCTAGAATTTATTAAATCAAAATTATAAACTAACAAGCCTTTAACGAGGCTCCGATGATGGTGCAGAGTTTTCATCCTTGTTGATGGAAGGGTGTCTACAAATTTTTACTTAGTCTTGTGCTAATGTGAAATAATATATATTTAAGATGCAGATTTTGAAGTTAGTTGCATGCTCCCAGAAGCCCGCTCCCGACGAAACGATTCATGGCATGCTATGCTGAACAAAAAGCTCACTGTGTGTGAGGTTTTTTCCTCTGCTATTATCGACACGGATTATAAATATATCAGGATGCAACAACTGCACACACATGTGTGTGCAGTATATAGATATGCATGCTGACTTGCTAGTCAAGGTACTTTCAGCTATTGAACCAGAGAAGGTTATGACCCTGGCTAGCTTCCAGCAGGACAGCGCTATATCTAGTAAGTCAGTTGCAAAAAGCGTACTTGCTTATTTAGAGGCTAACAACATTGGTTCTATTTCTAAAGACACAGTTAAATTTTCGGCATCTGACAGGATCCATGCTGCAGTACTTGCACTCCAGATGAGAAGCGATATCGAGCAAGTATCAACATACCTTTCCTGGAAGGACTTTGAGAAGCTGGCATCTGAGGTTCTTGTATCATTTGGGTATCGCACTCAGACTAACGTTAGATTTGTTAAACCACGTATGGAAATTGACGTCATCGGAACTAGTTCAGATGGTTTTACAATAGCAGTTGACTGCAAGCACTGGAAACGAAGTAACCTCTCATCGATATCCAATTTTTCCCAAAAGCAGGCAGCACGAGCTGAGCGGTTAATCCAGTATCAGAAAACGATATCTCAGGTCGTGCCCGTCATGCTGACCTTACATGCTGAGTCTGTAAGGTTTATCAATGGAATTCCACTCGTACCGATACACAAGTTCAGATCTTTTATTATGGATGTAAAGGGTTTTTTGCCTGAGATGTATGTAGCCTCGGCCCAAAGCAGCTAGGATAAGATTAGCATTGCAATAAAGCTTGCAATAGTGATTCCAATAAAGATCTTCGTTACATTTACGGATCTGTCAAGTGCGCTAGAGTAATCCTCGAATTGCTTCTTACCCATTACTTTGACAGCTGATTCTGTATAAGCAAGCTCAAATGAAGATTTACCGGCTGTCTCTGCTGCCTTGGCACACAGATGGGTATATGCTGTAGCAATCTTGTCCAGATTAGTGGTAGTTCCAAGGGCAAAATATCCTTCTCTTGTTCTCTTTCCTGACGTCGAGTGAGTATCAGAACTGCATATCTCCAGCATAGTTCTTGTTGTTGCATTTCTGTTAATTTTGGAGACGATGTAGTCTCGCGCCGTATTCTCCATGTTGTTTGAGTCTGCCCATCCTATGGCATAGTTTTTGTTATCTATAGTTAAGACCAGTACCGCAAGTCCGCCTTGTCCCAACTCGTCTGTACAGTCCACTTTGTAAGTAACATCGTCTAGGCTGGCAAAACCTACCTTAAAATGCTTTTGGGGTTGATTTTTCAATTGGTATAGGCATTGCTTTGCAGATGCGAGCAGATCCCTTCTGTCTGAATCCTCTAGGTGTTTGCCCATTGCATTATGGCAATCGACTACTAAAATGTCAGAAAATCCAATAGTTGCCCCGAAGGATTCAAGTTCGCTCCTCACGGTCCGAGGAATGTCTTCCATGCCTGTGGGGGCGAGCGACAACATGACCATTGCAGTATTACCAAAGGCAATACCAGTCGAAGTAGAGTTGTTTATCCTCATTTGTATAGGGTCGCTGCAGGTAGCTCCCTTTTCCTTTGTTATCATTCGTCCTAGGTCTTTGACATATTTATCTAGTTCTTTCTTGGAAGGAATGTTAAGCGAATGGTCTGATACGCTGTGCATTACCAAAGCCCTTTTTGAAAATTTTTCGTATAGAACATAGGGAAGATTGCTTCCCCCTACCATGCTAAAAGGACCAGGGTGTACTTCTGGGAGTACTACGGCCGCCTGGTTGCCTATAAAGAGAAAGCGAATGACCCTTGTTGTTATAAGATTTTCATGAGCTTTTGCCTCAATTAGTTCCTCGATCATATCTACTCTGTTTTCTGACCAAGCTACCAGAAAAGCTCGGAGCAGCCCAAAGGTACTCTTTACACCAGGCCTTCCAGCCCTATCTGCGATGACAGTCCATACTATACCAATTGCTAGGAGAACTGCCCCAAAGGCAAAGCCTGCATAACTTTGCGTGATGACTGAATGATATAAAGATGGAGGTATAAACGCAAAGAAGAAGATGGCGGGTTGTATGAAGGACACCAATATTGCCCTAGTTATGCTAGCTCCAAATACTGAAACAAATAAGCCTATTCTGAATCCCACTGCTAGGAGCATACCTGCAATGATATAATCCATTGAGGGAGACTTGGAAAATACGAAGTCCGCGGCGATTCCTAGAAGAACAGTAAGTGACCAAAATACATTAGCGAATGCAGAAACGTGTGCAATTTTCGAGAACTTGCGAACTGGTGTACCTCGGAGTGCAATATAGTCGAGGAAATGAGAGCCAACAAGGAATATAAGACTAAGAGGAAGGTACAGCGCAAGGCTACCGATCCCTGCCTGAAAATAGTAAATGTGCGATACAACAACGATAATTGCTGCACATCCTATCCAGATGGTATACGATACCCTAGAAGAAGAAGGATTTATTCTGGTAACAGACCAGCGCCTATGAATATTTGATACATCGTCGCGCCGGGGTGCAAGCATCCATATTCAACCGACAGGGAATAGAATTCTTATCATAATTGATGCTCCGATAACGGCACCAGTTATCCCCAGCACAATCTCCGGCCTGATCTTGACGCCTCTTGTCTCGTCTTCAAAAAACCTCAGAAGACCCGCACTTGAAGCAGGGAGAGGAGCATTTTTTTTCTTACTGCTCATTAATAGCAACTTATGCGTATGCGCTTAAATACATTCCGCCGATCATCCTATAAGGTTCTTAGTTTTTTCCAAAATCCCAAGGTATCTCTCTAGAAGCTCCGCCTTTTGCCTCTGCGCCGAAATGTCATTTTCAGCCCTTATTTCTGATGCGAGCTGAGCGATCTTTTCTTCAATTACAGATGCAGCTGATGTCAATACCGCCGTTCTTTGCGATGGCAATGCCCCGGCTCGTTCTGCCTTTGTCTCTCCTCCTTCTCTTCCTCGTCCTCCCGCTATATTTACCTCGTTGCCACAATTGATGCAAGTAATTTTGTCTCTGAGGCGCACTTGGACCCCGCTGCATTTAGGACATGGTTCGCTAGTAAGTGTTCCCCCGCTTGCTAAAAGAGATGCTCCCGTCTTAATTCTGCTGACAACGCTATCTTCAGAAGAAGAACTCATAGTAGATATATTTTTGCTGCCGACAGATTTTTTCTTTGTGCTTCACACCACCCTTTTTGACTTACTGTAGTTGGGTCAAATCCTAGCGCTAATTAATCTGCTAGGTTCCTGCTTCCTAGGGTTGCACAGAGCCTAGCGAACGCCAAGGTAATTCTCTGTCTAACCAAAGAGGCGAGCAACCAGCCACCAAGCCCGCCTTGGTGCTTCCCTCTACCAAGTGACTGAAGCTTTCCATGCTTTTATTGCCGTTGTGTTGATTTTTTTCTTTTTTTGTGGATTGTAAAAACCGGATCAGAAGATGCAACCATGAAATTGTAGAAGAAATCCGTAAATTATACCGCTTATGCAGCTGCTCATGAAGTGTTTCCGGTACTCATCATGTGATCAGACTATATAATGGCATATGTTCCCCCATCTGAAAGATTCTTAGAAAAACACTTTGATCATATTTGCAAGGATTTATTCTTGCTCCTAACCTCTGTATCATCTTTCTCTATAACCTCCAAAGTGAGCGTGGACCTGACCTCCTTACGGGTTCGTATTTCGGACTCTGCATCATCAAGATCTTTCCTTGTGTTTGCTTCAACCTTTACCACGATATCATAGATGACACTCTCCTCATCGCCGCCATCAAGAACTGTATACACGCTGGAAACAGCAGGATGTCTTCCTATAGCGTCTTTTACCATGTCCTTTGAATCCTCGTCCACGTCTATCAATATAAATGACTTGGTCATAAGCTTGCGTAGCCGTCCTTTTCACTGTTATACTGTACTTGTTATTATTATAGTATTTATTCATAAATATCTTGCATACTGTGTCTGGCATCCTTTTTTTGTATCCCCCTTGCCAAATGTATCTCAGCCTTTGCATATATGTAGAGACGATGAGACAATATGTAATAATATACAATCAATTGAAGGTCTAGCACAAATTTATTTTGAATCACGGATCCCCTGTTGCCTGCCATCCCGAGGTGAGTTTATAATAATAACAGGATCACAATAACGACTGCTTGCAGAATTTTTAGACATAATCAATTACTCGTGCACTGAATATACGTCAAAATATCTCTTATTTCTTAATTCATTAAAGACTTATTAATATGAACTTGTGAAAAATGCCCACCTGATGGCGGTTATCTGCAAAAAGTGTGGTCTCCCCGACGATTTATGTGCTTGCGGCGAATTAGATAAAGAAGACGCACGAATCGTCGTGCGCCTTGAAACGAGGCGTTTTTCCAAAACAAGCACTATTATAGAAGGCATCAATCCAAAGCAAAGTGACATGCCCAAGATAGTCAAGGAGCTTAAAAGCACTTTTGCATGTGGCGGAACAGTAAAGGACGGATTTATAATGCTGCAGGGCGACCACAGGGATGATATAAAAGGATATCTTGTCAAGAAGGGATTTAGTGAACAAACCATCGAAGTCCAATAGTAATAGTTTTGCAGAGCTGCCGCCTAACTCTTCCATACGAAGGCATTTAAACCGGCCGGAGTAGAGTTTGTTTGGTGCCTAGGAATAACTTTAGAGGACAGCGGAGGCTAGAGAGCCGTATTGATGAAACGGTACGTATTGCTTCTATTGCGCAAAAGGCAATAGCTACCGGTAGATCAAGTTACGTCGAAATGCGTGCCCTTGATAGGTTGACCAGCCACAACATAAAGACAAGGGTACATATCATAAAAAAGTCGCTTAAATTAAATAGCAAGGTTGAAGAACTCGTCTCAAAAATTTCGCAGTCTATGTCAGAAAGTTATACCAGGGTACTTACGCCAAACGGCATAGTGCGACGAAAGGAACTTGACCGGCTACTATCAATAGATGCAGACGTTGTCATTTGTCTAGGGATGATGGGATCGGAATTGAACCCGGTAAAGATATCTGATTTGATAGACGTTATGGAAGAACTGATAGAGGAAAGAAAAAAGTTAGTTGATTCTCTCAGAGCCTGAGGTGGGTCTTGAGACCCTTGTAGCGATTCCTGATCGTTACTTCTGTTACGCCAGCCGCTTCGGCTACATCTTTCTGAGTCTTATTTTCACCATTCATTACGCACGCAACATATAGCGCCGCAGCCGCTAGCCCCATTGGATCCTTGCCAGCAGAGATCTTGCCTTCCTCTGCTTTTTTCAGGATTTCAAGCGCCTTTCGCTTTGTCCTCTCTGATAGGCCGGCTTTGCTTGCAATCCTTGCTACACATTTTACTGGATCTACTACAGGCATTTTAAGATCTAACTCTCTTATGAGTAGTCGATAGCATCTTGCTACATCCTTTTTCTTGATATTGCTTGCATTTGCAATGTCTTTAAGCGTCCTCGGAGTTTCTGTGTCACGGCAAGCTGCATATAGAGCAGCTGCTACCAGCGCAGATATAGAGCGCCCACGCACAAGCCCTTTCTCGAGTGCCTTGCGGTAGACATAGGCTGCTTTTTCTATGACTGCATCCCCAACTGCCAGTTTATCCTTAAGCCTATCAAGCTCAGAGAATGCCTGACGGAAGTTGCGGTCCACCGGTTCATGCACCTGGCTTCTGCTGTCCCATGTCCTGAGCCTTTCAATGGTACTCTTCATGGAGGCTGAGAGAGGCTTGCCTGATGCGTCTTTGTCAACAGGTCCAATTATGGTTGCAAGTCCCATATCATGCATGGCGAGGGATGTCGGGATGCCAGTTCTGCTTCTATCCTCATGCTCCTCTTTCGAGAAGGCGCGCCATTCAGGTCCCAGCTCCTCTATTCTTTCATTGACAACAAAACCACAATTACCGCAAAACATCTCTCCGCTAGAATTATCGGTTACCATTGAACCCCTGCCGCAACGGGGGCAACGATCACCAAACACAGAAATATCTTTTACCATAATCTCACCAAATCTTGGGCTATCCTACCCGCCTATATAAATATTTTATTCTATTATAAAAAGTTTGTGCTACATCGATCTGAAAAGAATATAATAATTATCTTGGTTTCCGACGCTTTCGCCGTTCTACTTTGGCGTATTTTTTGCTCCCTGACCTCTGAGCACTATAAGCATGAGTTTTTCGGATCTCACGTTTCCGCATCCTCTCATCATGCTATAATGCAGGTATTATATACGTATACGGTAATTGGCAGTGGCTATTCTTTCATGCTAGTGTCCCTCTTCTTAATTCGGACTATTCCTAATCATACTTTTAGCCGATCCTGCAGACTATAAATCCCAAAGTTCTTTTCTTGGCATAGGTGCAGCTCCCTTTTGCATTCTGCATAGAGATACGATCTCAAATGCAGTCATCCTGGGCAATATGAGGAAAGTAGTGTCAGCATACTGAGTGGTTGATGCGGGACAATATATTGTGCTCCAACTGCTCTGAGAGAATCTGGCTGGGATTGGATGACAAAAATTTCATGCATTTGGGATAAGCAGCATTAGGTGCAGCAGCGTTGGGAGCAGCAGGTGTGAATCTCCGCTATGGTCAGGTCTATAATACGATGATTATCATTATTATTATGCCCACATCTTACTTGGTGAAGCCGCCATCATCTTTTCAATCATCTTAGATCCTGTTCAGCCCTTATCGTCACCAATATCGTCATGAAAAACAAGTACCATTCTGCGGTCATCATAAATCCCTATTGCATTTAGGTCATAGGATGCATTTCATACTTGCATGGAGAGACGTACAGTTTATTTATTGTATTTCTAAAGTAACCGATGATTTTTCATAGCTTTAGTTCAAACAAGTCATTTTGAATTTAAGAAATCGTATAGTCGTTTCTGCTGCTGGTAGTTCGAGCCACAGTGAGTGTTAGTTGTCGACTCCGAACCTGTCAAGTAACTCATTTACGAAGTCATCCACTTCATCTTCTATAGTTTCTTGCACTTGATCTGGTGGTACTTCTTCTTCTTCTATTTCTTCTTCTGCTGGTGGTGGTACTTCTTCT
>DATFBV010000032.1:0-3261 GCA_035253605.1 Nitrososphaera sp. | reverse complement strand
CTAGACTATTCTTTTCTATTCGCCATCAGTTGGTGTCTGATCACCATCATAGGCATCAACATGGCTTCTGTCGCCAACAGTTATCCAATCAGCATTGTACCCAAAAATGAACTCGACTTGTTCCATTACAGACTCGTCACTTGGTGGTGATGGAGGTGGGAAATATGTGACTACCATTCTGTAGTTGCCACTTGTTATCATTGGCTCATGAGGGTCAAGCTCCTCCTCTTCTTGTTGTTGGTCACCTGCTACAAAGCTGTGGTTAAAGGTATTGTCTGAAGTTACATCACAGAATGCCTGCTCTACTGTCTTGCCTTCAGGATCTGTTACCTCTACCGTTACAAGGGATCCGGGTTCCCGTTTTGCAACAGAGCCACTAATTGTAATTGTATCGTCTGTTGTAAAGCTATCATCATTTAGTGTGGCTGTCAATCCTCCATTAGCAGACTCTGCTTCTTGCGGCTGTGCATTTGCTACTATTGTTGTTGGAAAGGACGCTATACTTGTAATCAAGATCCCTGCCAGTAGTAGGGTAATTGAGTATATCATCATAAGTCTATTAGAGAATGCCCTAAATAAGGCTACATTATACTGGCTTTTGAGTAATATGGTACAATTCTTGTAGATAATAGCCACAATAAGCAAATTTTCATATGAATGTCAGAGAAACGCAAAGACGACAAAGACGTATCCTATATGGAATGACTTCATACTCAAAAGATAGTTATTGCCGACTTGCTGTATGCTTATTTTTTGCTGCTTTTGCAAGAGGATTAGCGTTTCAAAGCTTCATCAATGATTGTTGAACCTATGTTTTCGGTAACTGGCACATCCAAGTGTTGGCAGGCTTTATGCGAATGTGGATATCGGAGTATATCATCTTGCTAAACGTCGTATGGATACGGGTGCACAAATAGACACAACCAAGATCGCAGTACAACTTCCATTCAATGCGATGCACCGCTAGATGTGCAAAGTCAGGTAGGAGGAGAAGCAAAAAGGGGTTGCGGAATTAATCCAGCTATGAAGAGACATTTAGAATTAGAAATAAAAAGACTCTTCAAAATGCACCAACTCTCCCGGAATTTGTTCATAGAGCAGTCATTAAGGCGCTGAGAGTGCTTTGATTGTATCATTTTCTCCCTCGTCTATCAGTCTGTTTATCGTCTCTCCTGTAAAATCTGAAAATTTGTTTGAAATACTATGACGGTCATCTCTGCGTTCTATACGAACTACTTTGGCTATTTTGAACTGACCTTTTATGATGTCTATATTTCGTTTGTTAGTCTGCGGATTTATCTCGTCCAAAATTTCACTAATTTTCTTTCTCCATTGGTTATCTTGGCTTCCAAGAGCAATTAGTTTCTCAATCAAATCAATCTGTTGTGTAACAACTGTAGCTACCCTTACATCATGGTCTGTCGTATCAGAAAACATTATATCGTTTAACCTTTCCTTAGCGCCATCGTAGTCTGTGGGAACAACCTTTTCTTTAGAGGGCCATACATTTACTATATATACTTCCAAGTCTGGAACCTTTTGTCGATTTTGCTTACCTGCGCTTTTAATAAAACTCTCAATGTTTTCGGAGCCTAACTTGTATTCCCAATAGGCTTTGTGTGTCTCTATAACCTCTCTTAATGGAGTGTTACTTAGCAAACCGCCGTCCCAAAACTTGCGTCCCTCTATGTCCTGGTAGTCGTAAAAGAGAGGCACCGTAGCACTTGCCATTACATGTTCTAGCTTAATACCGTCGTTGTATTCTATTTTGATTGGCTTTCCTGAAGGAGTACCGCCATATTCCGTTCTCCTTATTATATTACCTTGGTCATCTTTTTCTTTCTCATAACTATCAAATGTTACTGCTATACCTTCAGCTACATCCACACTAACTAAGAGAAGTCTTGGCTCACTATTATCAAAGCTTGTTGATATCGGAAAATTGGCAAATTCGTGTAGACTATTTTTAAGTGGTTCATTGTTATAACGCATCCAAATATTTTTTACGACATTTGGAAGAGTAATCCAAGACGGCAACCATTCGTGTACTGTATCTTCCCTGTCAAAGAATTTGCCATCATTAATCATCGTAGGGCTAGTAAATACGTTTTTCACTCCAGTATAAGTAAACTTTTTTGTGCAATAATACCTCCTTGCTGCTTCTCGTGAAGCGGATTGTCTATTTTTGTTACGCCACCATGGCGTACTTTCTAGGACTATGTCAGAAGGCACTGAGACATGCTTCCAGAAATTTTCAAGCTTTTCTGCTGAGGACTTCCAATTTTTTTCTTTTAAAAATTCACTAACAATAATTGCAGCATTTATTGCGCCTATCGATGTACCAGCAATGATATCAAATAGTGGTCTACCTTTCTCATCTTTTTTTCCAATCTTCTCGCATAATGCCTTAAATGCACCCGCCTCATAAGCACCTAGCGCTCCGCCACCTTGCAGAACAAGAGCCCTTTGTTTATTCGGTATTGTTTCATTGTTCATAATGCAATGACGCAAATATATCTTTAAAAAGAGATAGGGCACTATAAGCTTGATTTAGAATTCTATTAACTGTTGTCGCGGTCGAGATGATGGCGGCAAATCTTGTTGTTCTGCTTCCTTTTCTTCTTTCTTCGTCAATCTTGTCTAATTGCTCCTGTTTACTCTAGTCTCTATCGGTTCAACTTCTGAAATACAATCCGTTAGCTGTTTGTAATGGTAAAGCAGGATAGACATAAGAATTGGATGAAGTCTAACATACTCCACACAGAATTAGAGCAAGATGAAATGTACAGCTTGGGAATGTCCCACATCTCATAAGGAATTTCTTTCTATCTTTTTGTCTAAAGTTTGCGGAGGGTGATGCCTAAGAGTGACAACAACTACATCGCATTTTTCTTGAGTTTGAGATAAAATCTTTTGAATTCCTGATAAGACTTGGGATCGCTCTTATCTGCTGATGATGCATGGGTTTGAAATGACTCCTCATAATATCTGATTATAAATGGTTTCATGTACTCTATCAACCTCTTATCATCAATCATTTTACGATTGATATTAAATGAAAGGTAGTCTAGATTACCAAATATACGATAATACACTATACTTCTAGCATTGTCGTATTGGGATTCTGGAGGTATTTTAACAAGTTCTCGATCCAATTCTCGTAGGTCAGAGAAGATTTGCTCTGCTAATGTGATCTGATCTATTTTTTTAGAGCGACGAAATGTCACAATAGTATAAAATAATGCTGTTGCGTATATTCCA
>DATFBV010000031.1:0-5151 GCA_035253605.1 Nitrososphaera sp. | reverse complement strand
TCAACTGTTTCAAGAGCTTTCAGATCCCCCATATCTGAAGGTTCTATCTTGACAAACCAACCTTCAGTATATGGAAAATCATTTGCTAATTTTGGCTTGTCTATTAAAGAATTGTTAACTTGAACAATTGTACCGCTTATAGGGGCTCTTACCACTCCAAAATACTTGATACTCTCTAAGACGCCACAGCTCTTGCCCTTTTCTAACTTAGTACCTACTGGTTTTATTTTTATACTAGATAACTTGCCGGCAATAGATGCCATTATAACTGTAATCCCAATAGTTACAGTCTTTTCTTTATTATTCCTTATCCAAACAAAATTTTCAGTATCATAAAGTAGATCTTCTGGGAATGAACAGTTGTCTATCTTCATCCAATCTTAATCAAACTTATTTCCCTTTATTGCTTGTGTGATTCTATCAAACCGTCTATTAATAACAAAAAAGGAGTCTGTAATAGCGTCCACTATGTATCTGTTCAAAGAGTCAGTTATGTTAGACTGGCCGGTTGAATGGCGTCAGCCACTTAGAATTATTTTCCACAATGCTAAAATATCTTTTTTATAATAGTGATAATAGCCCGTAGCGCAAGTGGTTGGGGTTTACGAATGTTAGGTAATGACTTGATGTCCGTTTATGCCCGTCCTTGCTGTCTACGGGGCTTATTATGACATTATGTCCTCTTTTTAGGTATGATGTGTCATTTTAGTTGGATATATGTCTACAGAGGAAATACTTGACCTCATAATCAACTATGCCTATACCCGAAAAGAAGAAATTGAAAAACACAAAGTGTTACTTGGAAATGAACAAAATAATAATCCTTCTCGGCAGATCGATGAAGGAAAAATCATGGAAATTGACAATTGGATAAAATTCCTAATTGATGTCAAAAATGGAAAATTGGATTTGTCAAAAACAGCGAAGTCTTAAAGGAATAAGAAAAATTTTTCTTCAACTTCCTTAAAGTATTTTGTATATGTGTATCAGTCTATATGTGTATCAGTTATCATGATTAGACACTTTTAGGGTATGCATTAATTCTGTCAGTTGGAGCATAGTTTGGGGATGAAGGTGATGCTCCATGCTTTCAGCATCTTCGTTTGCAATCTTTTCGTTGACTCCAATCATTCTTAGAAACTCTGATAGAACACTGTGTCTATTGTGTATGATCTTTGCTACATCCATTCCCCTCTCTGTCAGCTTGATGCCACGATATTTTTCATAATTTAGCAATCCACTCTGATCCAGCCGGTGCATCATTGTAGTCACGCTTGGTGGCCTGACATTAAGATATTCGGCAACATCGACTAAAGTGGCATAGCCTTTATGCTGAACAAGCTCATAGATAATTTCGAGGTAATCTTCCATTCTATATGTGCACTCGGGCTTTTTGGCATTGTTTGCGCCTCTGATTGAAGCAAGCCGACTATCATTAGATCTGTTCTTGCTGTTTTTGTTATTGCCGCCGCCATCATTATTTCTTAAATGACCCCTTTTTGATTGACGCTTTAGGTTTTCTTGTCTTTTATTACTATGGATTGTTGCTAGATTCTTTTGCATTTTAATCATGAAGGGATCATCAATCCTGTTACATACATTATTAACATGCCAGCAGCAAATCCTGCAATGATTGATGCATCGGACATTATGTTACCTTTATCAGTCTCTGATCTGGCGATTCCGTGGTATATTAAAAAGACAACTTGGAATATTGCACCTGCTCCTATTGATAGGAATATTATCGCAGCAACAGGGGAATAGATAAATCCTCCAATCCAGGTGCCAATGATTGTTGGGACACCAGCTATTAGACCCATGATGATCATTTTGCCTATCATTCTTCTTGCCCTTGTCTTGGCAAGTGGAGCCACTATTGCAAAACCCTCTGTTGTATTGTGAACCATGAACCCTACTATAAGAAATGTACTTAGCGCAATTTCTCCAAGGACTACAGAAGCTCCTATGGCTAGACCTTCACCGAAGTTATGAAGTCCAATTCCAATTGATACCATTAATGCAATTGCTACAGGCTTGACAACTAGCTGTTGATACTGCTGCTGCTGATGCTGATGCTCCCAAGTTTTAGCCTGGCTTGTATGCATAGAGTCATATGATGCAGATAATTTATTGACTTCTCCTCCTCCCTCTTGTGCTGTTCTATCTTTGCTGCGTCCGCCCAGCTTCGCGGAAGCATACATCAATGCAAGAAATGATAATATTGTTATCAAGGCAATCAAAATCTGGCTGTTGAAGACTCCAGCTACGCTCTGTGCAGCGATCTCACTACCCTCAACTAGGGCATCAATTCCCAAGAAGACCAGCAAACCAGCAGTTAGGCTAAGAAAGAATCTGTACTTTCTAAGACTGAGCCTCTTGATAAACGGAAGCCACAAGAGTCCTGCTAAAACTGGTATAATACCTACATAGGTTCCGATAAGCGCAAAGAAAGCTGCCTGTCCTACATCAGGAGTTGGAGCAGGAGCAGCTGCATCGACAACCTTGCTAAATCTTGTGCCATCAGAGCTAGTCACACCTATCTCGTAAGGCTCACCCTCATTCCAAGGAAATGGAATTATCACTTTGGCTTCTGCAAGCCTAGGTAATTCTTTGCTAGGCTCTATTGCAGCCTGCTGGATTCTGTCATTGACATCCGCCTGAGCTACTGTAACATCAATTGGGCCTGTGTTGCGTATGAACGCAATTATTTTTCCACCTTCTTGAAACTCTATCCTCTCTATGCTGATTTCAGGAAGAGGAGTACCTACACCAAGGAATTGTTGACCTGGACCAAAGATGAAAGCAATCATTGCTGCTAAAACTACAAAAGGAACTAATGCAACCGCGACCATCTTTGCACTTGCAAACCAGTGTGGCTGTAATGGTGATCTGCGAATTTCATCTTTTTCCATGATTAGGTGCCAACATCTCCCGAGATTGTCTTGGTTTCTAGGAATGTACTACTACTACCAGTACTAATGCTACTACTACTACTGCTGATGCGATCCGATCTTGTTTCATTAGGATCTTTGACCAAGAAAAGTCCTACCCAACCTTTTTCTGCAAACTCAGTCTTGTGTGCGTGGAACATATACTGACCAGGATACTTAAAGTTAAACTCAAGTATGGCTCGCTCGCCCTGGCTCATGGTCACCATATCTGTATATTCATCTGGCGCCAGACTCGTACCAGTTCTGTACAGCTGGTATAGATTGCCGTGGAGATGGAAGTTGTTTATCTGGTCAAATTCCAACATGTTCACAAGGTATACTCTGACAGGCTTGTCTTTTTCTATCTCTATAGGATGATGCATATAGTAGTACGGAATAGTATTCACTGCATAGAAGTTATTCTCAGTATCAAAGTCCGTATCAAAGCCGTTCATTATCATAACCATTTCGTCAGCTGCTGGCCTAGGGGTCTTGGGATCAACTATGTATACGCCATACAGACCATGCGAAATGTGCTCCTCAAGCGGAGTTACATGGCAGTGATACGGGTACACTCCAAAAGCCTCAGCATAAAATTCATAAATGAATTTCCCGCGAGGATTAATAGTTTCAAATACTCCGTCCATCTCGGACTTGTGTATTCCATGTGTATGTATCGAATGAGGCTTTGACCCATTGTTGATGAAATTTATCTTTATGAGATCGCCTTCGGTAGCCCTTAGTGTTGGCCCAGGTATGGTGCCATTAAAAGTCCATATGTTGTAGAACACACCCGGTGCTATTTCCATTGTCTGCCTATCGTCTGCAATAAGAGTGAACTCCCTTAGAGTCGAGCCGTCAGCAAGGTTGGAAACGCGCCCATAGTTAAAGGCCCTCAGATAGTTGTCAGGGTCTATGATTACCTCTTCGCTGGCAGTATTGTAACTATTAACAGGGTCTAAAACGTCTCCACTGGTCTCATGTAATCCATAGCCAGCCGTATGCCCTCCAATAATGTTTTTTCTTACTTCAGCATCTTGTGCTGTGGCGAGGAAATCAACAAAAGATTGACTGCCAACTGCAAATGCAGTAGATAGAACCGCAGCTGCAATTGCCACGACAACAATAACTTTGACAGTGATCATTATTCGGCACAATCAATAAGTTTAACTTGAGTAATAAACCTTTGCCTATGCTAATAATGATGGCCTAGAGCAATAATATTAGCATAGGCTAACTTTGGTAATAAATAGGCAGTAAGGATTTTGATGGGATATAGTCACTCTAAGGATGATAGTACCGGCAGCCCTACAACAACTGCCTGTCATGGTGGTGTGAATAAAGACAAGAGAGAGAGACACACACAGACATATAGTCATGTGCTCTTTTTCTTTGATATTTATGATGAAATTGCCCTTAGCCTATCTGGGTAACTCATGGAGTGGGCAATTTAATAGAGCTTCTTTTTTGATTTCTCTCTTGTAAAATTAAAATTCCCTTGATTTTTTTCAATTCCTTTTTGTATCTTTTCAATAGCACGAGACATCGCCTTTTCAGCCATCTTGAAATTTTCTGCTTTGACTGCGATCCTATATCTTGGAGCCCCAATATACGTAATACTTATAGAACTAGGGTTAGTCTTGGTACCTTCTTCTGCATCAATAAGGACACTTTTGATAATTTCAATGCCATCAGGTTTCTTGGAGGAAATTTCCATGGTTCCTCTAATCTCACTTTGAGGAACCCTTATCTTATTACTTTCCTCTTCTATCGCCCTTATGACCTCTCCAACAAAGCCAAGTTTGTTGGCCACATCTCCTATTCCTTTTGTTGCTACTAATTCAAAAAACCCATAGACATCATCATAATTTTGAAGAATGCTCTCTTGAATTTCTTTCATCTGAATATCGCTTAGATTTAATTTTGCCTTAATGGAATCGAGAAATCCTGTGGCCTTTTCATTTCGTTTTACCTCAATGAGCTTTGACTTTCTCTCTTCACCAGAGATCTGCTTGAGCGAGGTATCTACTTCTTTTCTTGCCCTGTTAACCTTTATTACTTTTAGAACAACCTTTTGCTTTGGTTTTACAAAACGCTGGATGTTGCGTACATATCCGCTAGCAACCTCTCTTATGGAGAGAAAACCTGTAAGTCCTTCGTATTCGTCTAACGTAACATAGGCTCCATGACCCTTAATGTCTCTAACACTTGCAACAACAAT
>DATFBV010000030.1:0-19110 GCA_035253605.1 Nitrososphaera sp. | reverse complement strand
GGCAGAAAAACATTCAAAATTGAGACTCGATGAATCGTAAGCACAGGATGAAAAATAATATTCGGCCATTTTATAGGTATGTGCGTGTGTATCAGCAGCCAACATCACTAGGATCCCTTCCTGGAGGAACTACGCAATCCTCAAATTCATTTGGATCCTCTCCTTCTTCATTGCCTTCTCCTTCTTCCTCAGATGCTGCCATTGCATTGGTGTCAGCAGAAGTAGTAGCATTTGTCGTTGTTGTATTGATTGGAGCAGGTTCTTCAGGAGTAGTAGCGGTGCCGCCTTCGTCATCCTCGTCTCCAAAGGGAAGGTCTGCACCTTTCCATTCCCACATTCTAATAGCGGTTCCCTCTGGAGAGGCTTTAACTTGATATATTGCTATCATACTATCAAGGAATGCTAGCTGGCCAGTAGAGTTTGTGCTGAAAAATGCCACACCAGTTGAACTTCTTGGGTCATCAGGTCTTATGCCATTAAGGTCAACAAGGAGGGCAGTTGCATTTTCTTGTTGTTCTGCACCACCACTGTTATTACCCCCTCCTCCCTGAGTCACAAGAAGGCTTTGCCCTTCAACAAAAGTAATACCATTTGATTGGAGTTTTAGCGTGAGGTTTCCTGTCTCTGTTGCAGTTATAGTTGCTGCAGCAATACCGTCAATAGGCATTATTGTTCTATTTCCTACATATGATACCTCAGTGTATGTTTCATTGATTGGGTTAAAGCTTGTCAATTTATCTTCTCCACTTAAGAATAGACTCCCCAAAACAGCATTTGAAACATTGTTGGCGGCGGCAGTGGTCCTGTCTGTGGTTGCTACTCCTCCTTCTCCTCCTTGCCCTCCCGTTGTTGCAGCAGTTATATCAGTAGCACTTGCTAATTGAACCAATAATGAGGGAGCACCTGCTGTTACAACAATCCCGACTAATGCTATTATTGTCACAGTCAGAATTAGCCTTGTAACATTTAGAATTTTCATTCTATGCCAGGAATGACAGATAACCTAATAAAAACTGAGTCCATTTTTTGAATGATTTTTTATTTTAGGGGGCCCGGAGGGTTATGGCAGAAAAAACTTCAAAATTTGGACTCAATGAACTAATGGTAAGAAAAGAAACAAGGCCGTGATCCAGTTATTACTTGCCTTACTAGTAATAGATTGCTAATGATGCGGATTCAGTGGAATCTGAGACAGATCTAACCTACTAATTGCAGCCATTAGATAATCATTATGTTAATGGGTTCAGTGGGATGCAGCTGAAAAGTCATATGGGTCTGAGCTCAGGCTATACCAGCAGTTTTTTCATTTGATTTGGTGTGGGACTAGCCAGGCATGCATAGTTGCATTAGCGTAATTTTTTCTCTTTTGCTTGCTTATCCAAAGCGCCTCTTAGCAATATAAAAGGTTTAGTTAGCCTGATTGATTGCTTACGTCTAGGCGGTAGTAGCTGACCTGTATTCTAAGTGTGCGGTCTCTGTGTAAATACAGGTTGGTAATTGCGACAGACAAGCTGCTGTTACTGTTGCTACTACCGCTAATGGTGTAATACGCAGCATGTTTTTAATTATTTACGTTTATTGTCGTATTTTGCCACTATTACATTACATCCCGGCAGTTACCGCCTCTGTCCTATGTACCATAACGTTACCGAGCTATCAACAAAATCTCCATCTGTGTACTTTGCTCTTTTTGTATGTATTCGTTTATCTTCTGTTAATACTCAATAATGTAGTAAGGGGATGATAATTACACTATTAGTTAACAGCAATAATAATCAATCAATTAATCAATCAATCATCTAAAAGCCCTATTACTCGCCAGAGAAGAACAATGCATCTAAATTTGAGGTAGTAACATTAGAATCTTCTTTTTTCTGTTAGAGGAATACAGTCAATGCATCCACCACCACACTGCACACATTTTGGAAAATCGGGATAATCGGTTTTGAAGCATGTGGCGCACCAAAAGCAGTATTGGCAGATTATAAAATTCGCTCTGCTAATTTTTTCTCTGTAATTTAAGAGCATGGTGGAAGACAAATTCGGTGGTAGCGGAGATGATGCCATTGTCACAGAAACCGATTTGCCTTCCTTAGATATTTATTATAACATTAAATCAAGTGCAGACTTAAGTTCAGATATTTCCTTTTCAATTACTGTCCTTTCATGATTATTTATTACATATTTCAGAAGCCTTTCACATGCTTCAATTTCAGCCTGAATGATATACTTCTTATCCATACAGAGATGATGAAATCCTTCAAAAAATGTGTACGCTATCTTTTGACTATTTTTTTCGCTACAACCGCACAGGCATGCGGCGATAGAGTTTTCTTCCAAGAATACGACATTCATTGTGCAACGGTGATGGGTCAGTCATATTTATGAGGTATGCTTACCTTGTGATACAATGCATGGAATTGACTTGCACTTCTTCACTCTCATGTTGTCCTCCCTTCCACCGTTATTACTACCATGTTGTCAGTGATAGTGTATTCAGCTTTTTTTGTCGATACGGGTTCAAAATATCTCTTCATGGTTTCTGCAACGACGAGAGACCACTTTCTACCCATCCCAAATTGAACAATGAAAGTATGTCTGTCTTTGTTGTGTTCATCTATAATGTGCTTATATGGAACACCTGAGGCTCTCAGTCTATACTCCCAAACGCCAAGAACTGCCTCAAAATCATATCTTGCTCGGAACTGATAAATGATATCCAATCCAACTTTCTTATAGATACGCTCTGCGTGGGCTTTTAGTTGATCTTCGCTATAACCTTCTACTAGATCCATAACTGCCACTTTTGGTATAGGCAACATGTCAACAAATGATGAGCTTGTAAAGTTCACATAAAAATCAAATATCTGGTTTGTAAGAGTGTTTAAGCTGATTTGTTTTTGTTCTGCTTCTCTTTTCAGTTTAGCAATTATATCTTTATTTAATCTAAAGGAGACGTTTTCAGATCTTTTAGAAGGAGAAGGATTGTTTTTTTCAGAACTCAGCAACAAACCACGTTCTCAAGCTAGTTTACATAGCGCTATAAATAAATCGATACCTAAGAAAGTATAGTGGAATAAACTAGTATACGCACTCTATATGATCATTTAGAATTCAAAAAGCAGCCTCTTATAGCACAAATATTTACGATCTAGATCTAAACAAACTATCCCCAATCTTACTTTATAATGATAGTTAGTTTACCCAACTTTATTTACATAACAAGAGAGATATGGGAGACAGAACTCGCATGACATCGCAAGTGATGTTTTTATTAGAAGCAGGACTTGCAGCAGAAGATGCCGGCTCCACCAAGAGCCGCGCCTTCATGTAAGGAATTCTCATCGAGAGCCTTTATGAGAAAGAATCCAATGTCATTAAATGTCTTCACTTTCATGCACTGCGCCGATTTGTAAGCATACTGCTAATTAGCCCATTACCATTTATGGCGAAATGCCGACATGACATGACAAAAAGAAACAGGACAGAGATAGCCATTCAAATTCTAGAGGTTATCTATGACAATGATGGCGACGATGATGCTGAAGGTATTACACAGAGCAGAATAATGTATGCGATACATCTTGGCAGTGCCCAACTCAGGCAGTATCTAATAGCTCTGACTCTCCATGGGTTGCTTTTCTATGATTCTGAAATGCGTAGATACCATATTACTGAAAAAGGCATACGATTTCTTGAACTATACAGTAGGTTAGGCGATATACTGAAGGAAGAGGAAATAGAATTCTGATACAGAACAAGAAATTCAGAAGCAGAACGAAGATAATCCACTTCCTCACGACTTACTTTTTTGAACTATTTTCTAGCGGGCCCAGAGGGACTCGAACCCTCGACCAACTGCTCCGCAGGCAGCCATTCTATCCAAGCTGAACTATGGGCCCAACATTTTTCTCTCTAACAATTACGATGCCGGCGAATACTAGGACGACGGCATCCTAACAGCAGCATTTCCTTCTTCTATATACCTCAATTAAAACCTAGGTGCAAGCAAAGACGTACCCATAGAGAGATATACACACATAGGTACAGCTAGCCGGCTGCTTTAATAGCAGCATCAGCATTAACGCTCTGTTCAAGCGACCTTGAGATCATTTCTGAAGATTTTTCATATTCGTTCCTATCGTTTGTGGCAAGGTAGTTGCGAAAGTGTTGATGACTTTGCCGTTCTAGCTCGATAGCACCGACAAGATAGTCATGTGCTGATTTATATTTTTCAGGCGTATTCAAAGTCTTTGCACTTTGTATGAGCTCATCGTACTTGGGCAAGTACTGGTCAATAATTTGGATCATTGTATTGTTATCTTTTGACAGCCACATGTCCTCTTCAGCAGTATACTGTTGTGTCAATGCATTTGTATCAATAACTATTCTTTCAAATCCTCTTTTGAAGTCATTATTCCGTGAAGTTTCCACCTGAAGAAATACCATAAAGGCAATTAGTGCGCCAATAACTGCGATACCTCCGAAGGTGATTAACCGTCTTGTGTGCTGTCTACTTCTTGGCAATATAATATCTATCCCTCTTTGTCTGTCTATATGTGCAAATCGCAATTCCAAAGAACAGAATAAATATGCTATGCTCTGCTCCGTAGAAATCTTCTTCTTTTTCTTTTTCTTATTATCGCATTTCCAAGAGTGCAATCCTGTCTTGCTTGCCGCTTTTCTTAGGTGTGGCGACGTGTTTGACAAAGTCTCTGTCTGTGCCGTCCCAGTCAAAATAATCGAGAGTATGACGGCTGCAAAATACAAGGGTAGTCCCATCTTCATCCCATTGCATGGTACAGCCGCAGGGTAGATTCCTGTCCGGCATTCATCTCCTAGTGTGTTATCTAATTTAACAGTTGTGGACAGGTCTTCTGTGCTAGCGCGGCAATTGCAATCTTTTTGATGAGAAACTTTTGACAGATGTATATATTCTTTCCAAGACGGAGAAAAAAATTTACTACCAAATGAATACCCAGTAAAATAGTCATCTTGAGCCAGCGTATTGGTATGAGGAGGAGGAGAAGAAGAAGAATGTTAAGAAGAAATAATAGAAGGCTAAAGCTCGAGGTATCACCTCAAGAATTGAACTGCAGAGAGGAGAGCAATAACTGAGCTTGACAACAAAGCTACTTTACAAACAAGTATTAAATGGGACTCACCAATTGAGATGATGGAGAGAAAAGTTGGCTGACATTGACCATGAGAGCCAGCAGCAGGATGAGGGGCAGCAGTATCAGCAGCAAGAAGGCTTGTCAGATACAAGAAGGCAAATTGCACAGCCACCGCTCAACTTGCTCTTCAATCCGTCACTCCTTATCAGAAAAGATGTCTGGAACATAGACATTGCGCGGTTACTGGAAATGTTCCTAAGGTTGCTCAATGCCACAGGCAATAAGGATCTGCGCATTTGCGGATTGGCTGCAGTCTCATCCTCGATGATATATCGGCTAAAGGTGGAGAGTATTTTTGTACTTGAAAAAATAGCTATGCAAAAGAAAGGCCTCAATGACGGAACCAACGACTCGCAGCAGCAGCTACCTATACCACAGCTGAAGCCAATTGAGATACCATTCAGAATTGAACCAACATATCCAGTATCAGTGGAGGACTTGCTCCACATGCTAGAAAATATGATAATGGAGCTTACAAATCCTCGTTCGAAAAGAAAGAAACAAGAACTTGAGCTTGAGCCTGTCCAGACTTTTAATTTTGATCAATATCTTACCAAGTTTGAGAAGATAATCCAAGATTACGAGGACATGATCTATGATATAGTAGCTGCAGACGGCATACTCATGTTTAAGACGCTGGTTGAAAAGTTGGAGCCAATTGAGATAGCAAGATGTTTTATAGCTATGCTATATCTTGCAATGAAGAATAAAATCAAGCTGGATTACCCAGAAGAAGATTCAGACGACATAAAGATGACTCTCGCCCAGCCTTTACAAACAACAGAATAGCAGTGACGATACAAAAAAATATGACGATATATACAATAACGACGACAAAGCAATAAAGTAATAAATCGATTCTTTAGAAAAGAGATAGATACACACCTTGCGCGAGCCAGCTCTTCCAGAATATGAAATTGCCGCTAGAATAGAAGCGGCTTTATACTCAGCAGGTAGACCTCTGTCGCTAGAGGAGTTGGTAAAGGCATCTGGTACAAATTCGAAGGAAAAGACACATAGGCTCATAAACGACCTTGCAAAGAAGGTCAAGTCAACCTTTAGAGCAATCGAGATAGCTCAACTTGAAGACGGCAACTATGTTTTACAGCTAAGGCCAGAATATACACCACTTGTGCGTAAATTCGCCCAGCATCCTTTACTTCCACCAGGGGCGTTAAAGACTCTTTCTTATGTTGCATACGAGCAGCCAGTAACTTCAAAGAGGCTAGTGCAGATTAGAGGCAGCCAGGTGTATTCACACATCAAAGTGCTGGAGCAGCTCCAATTTGTAGAGCATGAAAACCTTGGCCGGCTTAAAGTGTACCGCACCAGCCCTAAGTTCCAGAATTATTTTGGTATAACAGACCTCAATGCAGTAAAGAGCAGGCTGATGACAGCCACCACTAGCACTACAACAAAAAAAACAAACAACCAGCCACAGCAGCGCTCAACTACTAAACATACCCCCTCATCCACTGCGCCTGCTGGTACAACAACTGTTGGAGCCAGTGTAACCGAGGCTCGGCTGCGAGAAAAGACTTAATTAGAGTGGGAAATTTTATCTACTACACCACTATGCGAAAATCGATAGAAAACCTAGGCGGACGCAAGTTAACTGGTGGACGCAAGGTTGCCATGAGAGGAAGACGTAAGTTTGAGATTGACAGATATCCAAATGAAGCGGTCGCGGGCACTACCCAGATCATTACTCGAAGGAGTAGAGGTAATAACAACAAAGTCGCTTTCAAGACTGCAGAGTTTGCCAACATAATTGATCAGGAGAATAAGAAAGTGACGAAATCCAAGATCTTGAGAGTCACTAAGAACCCTGCGAACAGAGACTATGAAAGAAGGGGTGTGATTAGCAAGGGTGCCATTATTGAGGTTGAAAACGGGACAGCTAGGGTCGTGTCAAGGCCGGGGCAAGACGGAGTGGTAAACGCTGTTTTGGTCAATTCAACAACAACAACAGCAGCAACAACAACAAAGACCAAATAAAGTTAGTTTGTTATATAGTAACCGTTAAGAGCAAAAACAACGGTTTCTTTTATTTGTGGACTTAACATGGGATGGTCCGGACCCAAAAGAGACAGCTGTCTGCCCATATCCGGTGGAATTTTATTGCAAGCCTTCCCCTGCTGAGTCGTTAAACTCACTTGAATCCGGTCGGCTCTACCTTCAAGTCGATCTGGGGGGAGGTGTGAGATCAGTTGCAGGACGCCTCGTTAACAAGGCCAAGTCGGAGAATCTCGACAAGTTGCAGGATGCGGCCACCAGCAAGATAAAGCGACAGACATCGCTCTCCACCTTATTCGTGCAGGACAGTCAACAGCCTAATAGATGGATAGGCGAGCTGAGCATCCCAGCCAGCTGGCTAGAAGGTAGTACAAGAACTCATCAGAGAACAGGTGCAGCTAGCCGCGAGACTGGTAGTAACTTCTATAGCCTTGAGATAACTTACACGCTTGACAATGACAATAACTGTACCGCCCGCTTTTCATCAGATGACGCATTTCACTGGCAAGCGAGGTCCAAATGAGCGAGAGAAAGAGAGAGCACCCGCCGTGCATATACATGCAAGCAATATATTTTCCATTAATTCGTAAAATATAGAGGATCGAGAAACTCTCTTGAAAGATTACGACCATGTGGTGTTGTGGCTGGACTACTTTAATAAGAACCTTAAGAGGCGGCAAGGCAGGAAGGTAAAGCGCGATCAGGCGGTCTTTGATCCTACTGTCCAGGACTTAGCCGAGGCTACCAGAGATGCGGGCTTCCAATTATCAGATCAAGAGATAAACAGCAATGCAAGGTTTCCTCGAAGATCATTTGTCAAATCTGGCTACGTAATGGTGGCAAAAAAGGAAGGTATCAAGAAATCCCAGATAATTAGTGCAGTAGCCAACAAATTACTGCGACGGAGCTTGCAAAAATCCAGCAAAAAATAAAGGATTTGCTATTGTGCAAAAGAGATGTGTGAAATATATGTGTGTGTGTGTCTCTCTGCCTTATCTTTGTTTTTCCTCCGAGTTTAGTTCTTCTATAGAGAGTTTCGTTATTTTGCTTACGAGAAATAACAATATAATATCCGGCTCACTAACAATAAAAGTAATCAACTTATGCCAACCACCCTAACAAACGAAGTAGGAGAAATCATACATCTTGCAAAAAGTGGGAGATTAATAGTGAAACTCAATGCTGTGGGTGCTGAAAGGATCAAAGCCGGCGAGTTCCTGATCGATGGATCGGGTAGAAAGGTCGGCAGAGTGGCTGAGTTATTAGGTCCAGTAAAGACGCCATACGCCTCTGTTATAACGATGACGGATAGGACGAGCAGGCTTGTGGGATCCAAAGTTTTCGGTGCCGGTTTTGCTAATAAGCCTCATGATCGCCGCAGAAGCTTTGGCCGGTCCAAGTCGAGATAGTTAGAAAAAAACTAAAAAGAAAAATTGTATATATATTAATAGATTGTCGAACGGAGCGGAGGCAAAAGGCTTTTTTAGATTTTCCTCTATAACCTCCTTCTGCTCTTGCGATTTGAGTACGTAAACCCTATGGCTGGACTTGCAATGTTCATCATCGGGCTTTTCTTAATAGTATTTGGCTATTTTGAATATGGGATAACACCTGTAGTAGTGGGCCTCGTCCTAGTTGCATATTATAGGAAATATCTGTGGCAGATTCTGGGAATCTCTCAGCCTTAGCTAACCATCTCGATAGCCCTTGGAAGCACATCTGTCCCCATGAGGAGGCCTAGCCTACCGCGTCGGGCATAGTTTTCAGTGAACCTTGCGCTTCCATCCTGCTTTACCCTACTACCGGAAACTAGCAGTGGAACTGGATCATCGCTATGTCCCCTCTTTACACAGGGAGTTGAATGATCACCAGAAACTACTATAGCTGGATCGATGGTATTCAACTCCTGCATTAACGTACCAAAGAAGCGTCTATCAATATCCTCTATGTTCTTCTTTTTTCCCCTTGCGTCGCCGTCGTGGCCAAACTCGTCTGGTCCCTTAATGTGGACATAAATAGCATTGACTGACTTGAGGCTATCAACAGCAACTTTTGCCTTTTTCTCATAGTCAATGATATCACCTGCTTGGAACATCTTTATTCCCAACACCTTGGAAATTCCGATCTCGACTGGCATATCTACAATGCCTCCTACAGTCATGTTATACTTTTTGTTAATCGGTTCGACATTTGGATACCTGTTGCCAGAATCACGCGCAAGAATGCAGTTAATAGGCTTTTTGCCAGCTGCTATTCTTGTTCTGTTGACTGGATGATCCTTTAGAAGCTGCACCGCTTGAGTAGTAAATTCATTTAACAGTTTTGCAGCAACTTTGGCCGGCTCTGTATCTTCCTGTGCCTCAGATTTTTGTATGTATATATCCTGAGTAGTGACTGCCTTGGCTATTCCCATGCCGTCTACTTTATCATAAGCAGGATCGGTGTTGCTGATCTTGTCGGACAACTTGATCTTGGCAAGTCTGAACCTTATTACCACTCTATGCGCAATGGTCGGCTCCAAGGTCACAGAACCATCCTTGTCGCTGAACCTAATGTTGTCGCTTAGCGTCTTGCACACAGACTTAGCTTCTTCGATACTAATGTCCCTACCTGCACGTCTATCTATTACTTTCAAATTCTCATCCACTGTGGCAAAGTTGCCCCGCAGCGCAAGGTCGCCCTCGCGAAAATCAATGTTGCAACCTATTGATTCAATGACCCCACGGCCGACGTAGCTACCATCTTTAAAGCTATAGCCCAGCATGTTGAAAACTGCAATATCAGATTGGGGGGCTATTCCCTTGCCCACACTGATAACCCTCCCCATTGAGCCATTTCTTGCCAGCATGTCAAGATTAGGGGTATATGCCGCTTCAAGAGGCGTTAGATCATTCAAAGAGGGATGAGGCAGATCGCCAATGCCATCAAGCAAAACATAGACTAGCCGGATATCCTTCATAGCGACGGAAGGATGGCTGATCAATTTAATTTTTTGTGCGTCTGTGTGTATCTTTGTAATACGCAAAATATTTTATTAGCACTTCTATGTATGGCTGAACTATTTCAAAAACCTCATTATCCTCCTCTGTTGAAAGTTGACGCCGGTATCGCTCAAGAATCATTCCCTCTGCTAAGCCTTTGTAATAGCCTACTCTGTGCCCATAAAGAAAATCAGGAACCTGATGGCATTTCCAGATACGTTTTAGTTTTGGCACACGCTTTTTAGGTACCTTTGGTGCCGCCATGTCATTTTCGATAACAGCTTCAATGATATTTTTAATATCCTCGTCCATCACGGCATGCAAATAGACACATACATAGATATACTATATTAGCTGCCGACCTGCAAAAAAGTTATACTTCTTAATAGAATTAGGCACCTTATCAAGTATAATTGGAGGAGCGGTGTACCTTCTGCCAGCGCATAGTAGTAGACAGTAACAGGCAGAGGACAGAAGATTTTGGCATCAAGAGAAACGAAAAATATCTCTGCTCACGATGCGTTAGGGCTTTTGAATTTTCTCTTGGAAGCTGAAAAGTTACAGAACATTTAATTAAAAGCAATTAGAGCCTTTTCTAGGCTGAATAGTTTGGGGGATTTACGCAAAGATTACGTTCTTGACAAGTTTATTGTCATGCCTGAAGCTAGCCAGGCTCTGTCGGAGGACAGAAATAGTGATAGAAGCAATTGCCCGTACTGTCCTGGTAATGAGTCGATGACTGAGCCGGCAATCCTTGCGCTTGTGGTTAAGGAAGGTATGCTCCAGCGTCTCTCAGATAGTGAAGACAGTATAGTAGAAGACTGGTCAGTAAGGGTGTTTCAAAGTGAAAAGCCAGTAGTTGCCACTGGTTCCTCTACAACCTACAGCGAGAAACCATTGTACAGCGAGCCGGCCTACGGATACCATCAGATAGTGGTTGCATCCCCAGATCATAACCAGAGCCTTTCGCACATTTCTGTCGAGCAGTGGGGCAACGTTCTTGTGGTCATCCAAGACCGCGTAAGGTGGCTTTACACCCAAAAAAGTGTGACATATGTCTCAATCTATGTCAACAGCGGTGTCAGCGCAGGAGCGCAGGTGAGTCATCCTCATCTAAACATCGTTACTTTTTCTACTATACCGCCAGTTATCGATACGGAGGCAGAAGGCGCACACAGATTCATGAATGAGAACGGCAATTGCCCTGCTTGCAGCTTCATCGGGGTTGAATCAAGCGGTCCACGCCAGATTCTGGCTACAGACAATTTCATTGCTTTTTGTCCTTGGGCTCCTACTTATCCATATGAATTTTGGATCTATCCAAAAAGACACATAACATCATTTTCAAAGATAACACAAAAGGAGATTAATGACCTTGCACTGATGCTACGAGCTACACTTGGTGGCATGTCAAAGGCGCTCAGGGATGCTCCATTCAATCTTGTATTCCACCTGTCCCCGGAAAAAAAGAACAGCCGCCTCATCCACTGGCATATTGAAGTGTATCCTCAGATGAATACTTGGTCAGGTCTTGAGCGCGGTTTTGGAGTTTTTGTAAACCATGTAAGACCTGAAAAGTCAGCTGAAATACTGGGGTCATCATGCAGGAAAGAGCTGGCAGGGCTTGTAGGAATCGTCTGACAAAATGATCATGCCAGAAGAGAAAATCGATACTTATGACAGAGGTATATGCCGATGAGGGCTTGCTTGCTTAGAGCTAGACCATATGATTTAATTATCAACTAATAATAGAATCAGGTATTAATAATGAAATTACAGATGGAGGATTGGACGTCGCTTGCATCCCTCGGCCTTGCAGCAATGTTTGTTGCGCTTTTGCTATCATTTTACAACTTTTTGATTGGTCCTGGAGGCATGGGGCCCGAGCGGGTAGTTGAGCCAGGTAGCCTGCTGCTACAGCTTATCTTTATCTCAGCTGCTCCATGTCTAGTACTTGCTGGCTTTGCATTTGCCATGGCCAAGACCTATGGGGCCCCAGTAGGGGGCGCGCTGCTCGTAGCAGCCGGCATCACAATAGTTGCAGGTATGGTCATTGGTGTAACCATGCTTCCGAAAATCCCAAGCCAGTATATTGTGGGAGCAGTGGGAGTCGCACCCTTCATCTTTATGCCAGCTGGTGCAGGCATGACAGGAATAGGAGGCTATATGCTTACTGTGTCAAAAAGAAGGCGCATCCACAGCAGAGACTTAGATGATCTTCGTTGAGAAAGAATACTAGCGGCTTTAAGGAAATCCATGTGTCAACGGACCCATTGCCTATTGAGGTGTCAGACAACATCCAATCCGTTTTTGACAAGGCTCGAAGAGACAAAAGCCCTGTGCTTGCAATAGTTACTGGCACCAAACCAGATTTTTACAAGCAGGCTCCGCTTGTACTTGAAGCAGTAAGGGAGAAGATTCCAGTATTTGTAGTTGACACAGGTCAACATTTTGACGAAGTACTCAGATTCGGCATAGAAGAGTTCCACCTGCAAAAGTTTGTTGGATGCAACCTCCAGATACGTGGAGACTTGATGGAAAAGGCAAGTGAGCTAATAGTCAAATTCGGCTCATTTGGCAGGTACTGCAAGAAGCACTTTGAGACAGAGTCTCTTCTCCCGATAGTACATGGCGATACACTGGTTGCAGGCATTGCCCCGCTTGCATGGGTTTTTGGCATGGGTCAGAAGGTGGGGCAGAATGAGGCAGGCCTTCGTTCTATGAGCCCCGAAGCCATAAAGTTGCTGAAGACAGGACGAGAGCCAACAAGACCGGCGATAGAAAAATTTGTGGGCAGTCAATTTGACGGCAAATGGTTTATTGCGAGAGAAGAACCCTTTCCTGAGCAGATTGATACGTGGATATGTTCAGCAGGCACACAGTTTTTCTTTGCTCCAACTAAGCTTAACAAGGATAATCTAGTGAGGGAAGGATATCCGGAGAACTTTGTCTATGTTGTCGGCAACTCAGTGGTAGATGCGATCCACATGAAGAGAAAGGAGAGACCACAGCAGAGCATCTTTACTTTTTATCCTCAACTCGAAAGAGGCGATTGGATAAGGATGGACATTCATAGGCGAGAGAACCTGACAAAGAATCGCTTTATGTCAATTATTGAGGCACTTGTGGAACTTATAAAGAATACAGACAAGAAAGTTGTCCTAGTTTTGCTAAACGCCACTGTAGCTGCACTCAAGCAATACGGTCTTGAATTCAAATTGCATAGCCTTGCTGAGCAGTATCCAGAAAAATTACTAATGACGCCTTTATGGAAAGAATACGCACATGTAATAGAATTCCTTGACAGCGGACATTGCTGGGCCGAAATGACAGATTCTGGCTCAATGCAAGAGGAGCTGCTCTACTTTCCTAAAATAACATCTATGACTGTCCGGCTCAATACTGACAGACCAGAAACGATATTTGATGCACAGAGTAACATACTTGTTCCGCCTTTGAGCGCGGGTTGGATAGTGTCTATGGTTAAAGAGGCTTCCAATATGGAAGAGGGATTGGGACTGAAGCTCAGACACAAGAAGCAGATATATGGTACACCTGGAGATGTTTCAAAGAAAATCATCCGAATAATCAAGAAGGAATTTGAAAATGGCGACGCGAATTTTTACCCCTGGCTGCACCAGAGGCTTGGGCTGTGGAAGGAAAGTCAGGGGCTTAACTACATGTGACGCTAGAGGGCAAACTTACCTCTCCTGACACTGGTCCGCTTTCTATCCGGTGCAGTTATAGAAAATAAATCCTTTATCATCTGTTCATAGGCTTTGGTCATCATCTGATTACGGCGCCTCATCATCTTCCTCTGAGTTTCTATTGTAGAATCAATTTGCAGTTCCACATTTCTTGCTCCTATGCTTGTGCCATAGATAGTGAAACTTGGCACATCTTGTGCTACAAGGCCATGCAAGTGAGAAGAAACACCGATCCGCCTCCCACTGTAAATAAGAGTGCCAATTGATGTCTTGACCATGTCCGCGAAAAATGAACCTATCTTGTTTTGACCAGTATCAATTTTCTTGCTCTTGCCACTGCTCATCTTGATGTTTCCATATGTCATCTTTAGATCCGATGTAGTGGTCATAGCACCAATGTTGACCCATTCGCCAATATAGGAATGGCCAATGAATCCTACATGGGCTTTGTTCGTATGATCAGAAATTACAGAGTGTTCTACTTCGCCCCCAATTCTGCAGTTGTAGCCAATGTAGCTAGCTTCAATGATAGAGAACTGCTTAACCTGCGCCATTCCATCAATATATGCTGGGCCTACTATCCTGCTTGCTGCAACATGAGCTCCCGGCCCTATGTATATACCTCCATACCTTACATCGAGCACGGTTCCAGCCTCTACTTCGGCATTTCCCCCAAGCGCTACGATGTTGTTGCCAGTAACTGTGACGTCATCTCCTAGCTGCGTTTCATTTTTCATACTAGAAACCTGCGTTGCAAGGGAATTTTCAAGAACACGGATTAGATCCCAAGGATCTGAGAGGATCCCCTGAGTGTCTTGATCTTCCAAATTGGTCAATTTTTCTACTTTTAGTTTTCTAACATCTATGCCCTTGCCTGCTGTAACGCAATCCTGCAGATATTCTATGTCTTTGTTGTTGAGTCTCGCAACAAGCAGTCTTCTTCGGCTGTTGGTACTGGTGCTGGTAGTTATAGCAAATGTGTGATGTATGTTGAACAGGCGGTCAGGAGGAAAGATTGCCCTGGGGTGGATTAGACCATTAACAAACACAGTATCGCTGCTTATCGTGCTTGGGTTTACCTTGCAGTTAGGGTGTCTCTCGGCTGTAACACATGCAAGATATTCTCTTGTAAGCAGAATTTCTGGTGTTAGTGGGTGCTCTTCAAAAAAGCTTTTTGCCCCTACCTTAATGTCAAATGTGGCCTTTGTAAGGGAAATTGGTTCGAAGTTTTGCCAACGTGAATCCTCAAAGAGGGCTATACTCATCTATATTTTGCCCAGCTTGCTTACATAGTGCTTGTACGCATCCAAGTACGATTTTTTGTCACCAATATCGATAAAGCCGCTATCGATCCTAAATCCTTTGACAGTCTTCCTTTGCTCCAGCGCCTTCCTTACCGCATCATCCATCCCAAAAGATGAGGACTTTGGTATTATCTTGAAAAATTGCGGTTCCATAATGTAAGAGCCGATATTTATCAGGCCGCTTATCTCAGGCTTTTCACGCCATGAAGTGACTCTATCCTGACCATTAATGTCAATAAATCCATACTTTAGTTTAGTAGAGTACTGTAGAAGCGCCATAGTGACAAATGCCTTTGAGTCCTTATGCTGCCTTATCATCTTGCGCAAATTGAACTCGTAGACAGAATCTCCATAGACACACACAAACGAGTCATCTTCAAGCAACCTCTCGGCAGTCTTAAGCTGTCCTGCTGTTGCAAGCGGACGTTCGGATCTTGCGTACTCAATCTTGACTCCAAATCGATTGCCGTCCTCAAAATAGTCTTCTATTGTCCGATGAAGGTAGCTTACACAAATGACAATGTGGTCAATATCGCCAGCGTTCTTCAACCACTCGATAATGTATTCGAGCAGAGGCTTATTGCCAAGTGGTAGCATTGGCTTTGGAATGAAGAATGTATAAGGCTGGAGTCTTGTACCTAACCCACCTGCCAGAATTACCGCTTTCATGCTTTGTGTCTTTTTTCAGTTCTGCTATATATAACATAGATTGAACTATGCAATGTCAATAATTTTTCAAAATTGCTTTGATCTTGTTTATGACTTCTCTAGGATTTCTTCCAAACAGGCTTACCATCGGCTCTTTTCCAATATCGCCTGTATGATAAATGACGTCTGCTTGGGGATTCTTTGAAAGTGCAGCAAGGATCCCCCACGCCACAGTAGAGCCTTCTTTTCTTTTGATCTTTTTCGGTTCTTTGCTTCTGTCGTAGCTTGCCACAGAAAATAGTGACTTGCACACATCTACAATCCTTTCATCAAACCTGATATTGATTGCAGACCTGAAGTCAGGGTTGACACTCATGTAGGCAATTACTGCCGATGCGACATGGCTGGAAGCACCAAATTTGATGTATGAAGCAGGTGCGGCCGTATTCTCAATCTTGATTATTCTTCCTCGCACCGCTGCTACATCTGATATATCGGCTGCATTCAAGAGAGCATAAGCAAAATTGGTCTGTGTCTCAGGTATGAGCCTATAAAAGCCATCAAGCATGCTGACCTGCTCTGCTGCTTGTTGCAGCTCCGACATGGTATGGTAGCGACTGGCATCACGATAGATGGCTGAAAGCGGGTTTGCTATGGGCAAACCCCTCCCTATTTTTAGGACATCTCTGATGGCAATATGTACATATTCATTTGCCATCCTGCAGGCATCTGTAAGTGCCATGCCTTTTGTGATATATGCTGTGACTGCTGAGGAAAAGTTGCAGCCTGAGCCGTGGATTTCCCTTATCTCTATCCTAGGGTTTGTGAATCTGGTGATGTTGCACCTGGTGTCAACCAGCAGGTCGGTCACACGTGCAGACCCAAAGTGGCCCCCCTTAACAATGACATTTCCTGCTCCTAACTTTTTGATCTGTTTAGCAGCTTCAATAGCATCATTCTCTGTCTTAATCACAGTGTCTGCAAGCTTTTCAGCTTCTATCCTATTTGGAGTTATTAGAGTGGATAAAGGTATCAGTTTTGATACAAATGACTTGTATGCTTCTGTGCGGAGCAGTTTGGCACCAGTACCTGCGACAAGAATCGGATCAAGTACTATTGGAATCTTAGATGTTGTTTTTTTGAGTGAACGATAAACTGCATCTATTATTGGACTGCTATATACCATACCTATCTTGATGGCATTTGGCGGCATATCCATCATGACTGATCTTATCTGCTGTTCCACCATTGACGGGGTTATCTCGAATATCTCGGCTACCTGCTTTGTATTCTGTGCCGTTATTGCAGTTATCGCAGTGCATCCATAAACATCAAGTGCCGAAAACACCTTTAGGTCAGCTTGTATTCCGGCACCTGCCCCCGAGTCGCTGCCAGCAATTGATAGTGCGATCTTCACCTCAGAATGGTAAAGGTAATAGGCTTTTCAATCTTTCTTGTATCATCTTAGAGAGAGAGACATCTTTCTAAGAACAATTTTATCACTTGTAGTGATTTAATGGACAGTCCTGACATACTGCTTCAGAGGTTATTCCTGACGGGCATGTCAGTAGAGTTATTTTGCCTATAGAAATTACGGACTTAAATTATTCTATTTGAGAATTAACATATGACTGCGACATTGCTAAGTTAGAATGAACAGAATTCTCACGTGATCAAGGTATTTTTGCTGACTCCTTGTTACCTCCAGTAGTAGAGATAATTTTGATCGTCAATCTGACTCTATCTGCAAAGACATTTGAGCTAGGAGGTAGCAAAAATGAAATCATGACTACTAAAATTGTCCAGAGGTGTCAGAGAAAGATATAAAGCAAACATGTAGTTTGTCCTCCTGAAAACATACAATAACAAAATGACGTCCAAAATCCTAGGAACCGTTTTTTGAACTCCTTTAATACTTGACAGAGCTATTTCCGTCGTATTTCTCATGAAGGTTGGAATACTTTTGCCACAAACTGGAGAATTAGCAACAAGCAAAAATGTTCTATATATTGGAAAGGAAGCTGAAAAGGAAGGACTTGATTCTGTATGGGTGTTTGAACGGCTTCTGTGGCCAGTCAAGCCCCAGACACCATATGTGGGAATACCGGATCTCCCCATACCAACTGAATACCAAAATGTACTTGATCCGTTGGAGACACTTACATACGTGGCAGGCAACACCGAGCGAATTTCCTTAGGAACTTCTATAATTGACATGTTGTTTCACAATCCTGTTACACTGGCAAGAAGATTCGCTACACTCGATGTCTTATCAGGTGGTCGAGTTATTGCAGGTCTAGGAATTGGATGGTCAAAAGATGAGTATGATGCGGCTGGCATCCCCTATAGAAAGAGAGGAGCAAGGGCAGACGAATATATGCAAGCGCTGAGACGAATTTGGACTGATGACGTGGTTGAGTTTAAAGGTCAATTCTACGATATACCAGCTTCAAAAATTGGCCCTAGGCCTGTGCAAAAGCCACATCCCCTAATACTACTTGGAGGATATACTCCAAAGACCTTCTCACGAATAGTAAACTATGCAAATGGTTGGATGCCAATTGCGGGAACTGCACCTATGGAACAGCAGGAACAGGCTATAAATGAGTTAAGAGAAAGTGCGAGAAAGGCAAACAGAGATCCATCAAGTATTCGCATCTTTGTCCTTTCATATCCGAATGTTCTAGATTCCTCAAGTTCTTCCTCCAACCAACCGAGATCACCGATGGGTGGCACTATTGATCAAATAGGAAGTGATATAGACAGATTTAAAGCGATGGGAGCAGAGCACATTATTTTTGGTTATGCGTTTTCTCCAATAGGCAGAGATGCGAAAAAGATGATGGAGGTAACAAAGCAGCTTGCAAGATTTGCCAGATAAGAAGCCATTACTATCAGAAACAAAAACTGTATCGTTTCAAATTCAGGAATTGCTCCATGACGATACGTTCTCTGGCTTTATTATGATGCACATATCCCCTATTCCCACCTTTTGATATTGGATGTATTTTGTCATCAGCTTTTTGTAAGCTTGTCTCACCTGAATGTTTCCTTCTATTTTGTTTACGATAGATGCCTTCCCTTGTATCATTACAAAGGCCAATTTTGTCCAATCTTCACTATATTCATCGAACAAGAGGGCAACGTTAGGATTATCCTGTATGTTCCTAATTCTTTTTAATTTGTTAGGTTTAGCTGTTTTTCTTTTTTCGTCGATTGGTATAAAGAAATGGCTGCCATCAAATACAAAGACTACTGGCACCAAGTGAGGCTTCAA
>DATFBV010000029.1:0-4473 GCA_035253605.1 Nitrososphaera sp. | reverse complement strand
GGGATGAACACCTCCAATTACAGGGAGATAATACCAAAGCTGAAGGAACTCATCGAATTCTGCAGAACTATGGAAATTCCTATCTTTTACACCGAAGCAGTTAAGGAGGCTAGCGGAATTGACGTGTTAACGAAGGTTCATAACTTTCTACCAAAATCAAGACAAGAGCGACTGAAGTTTCCGATCTGTATCAGAGGAACTTGGGATGGGGTTACGATTGACGAGCTAAAGCCTAAAGAGAATGATCCAGTAGTTATCAAACGAAGAGATTCTGCTTTCCAGGATACAGAATTCCGGGTCTGGCTTCAGAGTCTAGGTGTTAACTTGCTAGTTTTTACTGGAATCGATACTTCAATTTGTGTAGAGACATCATTAAGAGACGGCTTTAACATCGGTTATGATGTAGCGTTGATATCCGATGCCACCGCCTCAGGATATAAAGAGCATTATAAGACCACTCTAGAAAGAGTAAGAGACTACTATGGACTTGTAATGAGTATAGAACGATTTAAAAAAGCGATTAATACTCTGGACAAAGTGAGAAAAGGCGAGATAGATTTACGTAGTCTATCAGAAGAAAGATTGGATGCCTTTCTTGAGGAATTTAACCTACTCGATCCTAGGACATTTGCTCTCGCTCGCTAGGCCTCGAGTTCTCCTTTAACTTGTCAATCCGAGATATATAATATACATGCGTGCACTACACTGCATCGAGGCGAAAATGTGATAGGACCGATTTTAGGATGCAACATACGAGATTAATGCCCATCGACATTGGTTCCCGTTCTGCGAACCAATGCTCGCCAGGTAGTAACTAACTGCTAGTAACGCTATACGCTACTATATCCCATTTTTCGCTCTTACTCCAACGTACCTTGGTCGTAATATCTAGAGTATTCTAACCTAGGGCTGAATCATATCTCATTCGAAACTCGTTACCAGAACAATAGACAGATACCCAAAGAGAAGGCTGACAATTTCATTCAGGAGTTTAATTTGTGTGATTCTGCGGCAAGAGTTGCATGAACTAAAAACCTAACAACAGAAGTGCAAAAATACGATATTGCCTGGCAATTCAGTCAGGCTGCTGCACTGTTTCCCTCTAAAGTATATTCTTTCGACTAATATCATCGATAAACTGTTGTAGTGATGATGAGGAAGGAGAGTATTCCCTCATTGCTTTGAAAAGGAATCCGGTAACCATTATTCTCATTGTAGATATCCCTGTCCTGAACGGAAATGCACCATGTCCGTGCTCTGTGTTAGGATCTATCCATTCGTAGAATGCAATTGGTTGAGGATCCCCTGCTTGCGACGTAAAGGCAGACATCATGGTATCGCAATCCTCAATTCTATCGAATCTTGCTCTTGCTAGCATCTCTACTGCTGCAATCCAAGGCCAGCAGGTCTGGTTGTGATATTCAAATGGCTTGAGTGTCCAAGGGCCTGTTTCCTCCAAAAAGCCTTCTGTGACCAGAGGCCATTTTCTCATCCACATTCTGCTCTTTATGGCTTCAAGGGTGCTTGATGCTCTGTGAAAAAGTCTTGAGTCAAGTGGTTTGGGTGGTTGTTGATTGGCAAGGGCTTCTTTTTGCAGCATCCTCAAACTGTTTTGCTCTGTGTCTGCAGTCATCGCCGCCAAATAGAACGATGTGTCTTCGGTAAGCGTTTCACGATAGTCGCCCTTAAGCGTTTCTTGCTTATTCATGTAGCAACCATCCTTCTGTGACCACATTTTCTGCTCCACGGAGTCGATCGCCTTGTCTCTTAGCTGCCTCATTCTATTTGCTTCAGCATCCTGCCCTAGGTTTGATAGCAGAATAGAAAGATCATTTAGAGCGATTATCCAGCATGCCTGGCTGTATACGATCTTGCCTGCTCTTACTGCTGTATCCATCCAGTCTTCGTTATGCTTTTGCTCTAGTAACCCATCGCCGTCGATGTCCCTCTTAGAAAGGTAGTCGATGGCTTTAATCATACGAGGAACTGTATAATTTGTAACCTTTAGAGGATCTGTCACTCCAATTTTTGCAAGCAGACCGGAAACATAATCTGCGGAATCTGTAGAAGCTACGACTTTTCCTTGTTGTGAGTCCTTGGATGAATACATGTCCCTATGTCTTAGTGACCAATTGCCCAAGATCCAAGAAGTTGTCGAAATCATAAGAGCGGTAGAATCAATGTCCGGATTTTTCCCATAGACTTCAGAGAAACCAATCTGGTATATTGTAGAGGGAAGTGCACCTTCAAATTCCTTTTCCTTTTCGCTGTCTGCCACTTTGGCTGTAAAATTCATTTCAGGTGAGCCTCTGCCATAGACTACCTTTTCTCTGCCTGGCGTTATCTGATGAGACCATATTTGAGTAAGATGCATTAGCGTGCCATCTGCATTGCCAGATAGAAACCAGTCCCGCAGGATGTATGAAGCATCTCTGCCCCATATGGCTTGATAATAACCCCCTGGATTGACACCTTGCAAGGCATGTGCTTGCGTTTTCTCAAGGAAAGCTTTTGACTTAGAGATAATCGGTTTCCATGTTCTAGGTATCTCTTCAAATGTCACGATAAAACATGGTAATACCGTTTATGTAGCTTTTATGGATTACTCTGCTCAAATTCTTATTAGAGATATCGTCGAAGAAATCTAAAGAAAGATGACGTCCACCAATACAGATTCATCAGGTGATCGTTCAAAGCTGAAATGCTCCGTTTGCGGAAAGGAGTTTGAAAACCTTGGTGATTTGCAACGGCATACCACTGTAGAGCATATCCAAAAAGGAGAACTACCGCCAGGATCTAAAGATGCCTGAGAAGGAGAAAGAATAAGAACAACAAGAAGACTCTTCTCTAATCTTATTGTAGAAGTGTGACAGTAGAAGATTCTCGATTCCCTCTTAGCGCCTTATTTGTATTGCTTAAGTTTAGGAGTAGGCCCGTTGAGAGTTATACCTAGCCGCATTGAAGCCCAACACAAGAGACTTTAGAATTATTACATGAACTCCTTATCTCCTGCTGATTCAAAATGAAATCCATTCTGCGGATTCAAGTAACGCAAATGGTACATAAGACTATGAGAGTAACCAAATTAGCGTCCCTATTGCTATTAGGATTACATTGTTAACTGCTTCAGTTCTTTCCTGAACTTCTACCAGTTGATCGTATCTCTGCAACTTATCCCTCATCTGTTTGAGTGCATGCTGTGCAAATGCAAGGCAGCTATGATCTTCACTCGTAATATCATGTTGGTACTCTAACTCCCACTTGCGCTCATTCAAATACTTGTATACTTGCGGAGAGTTTGGTTTTACCCCGTGAAGTTTAACAGGTAAGTCATACTCAAGATTCTTCCCTAATAGTATCACCTCGACACGATCTTCTATTAAGCGCCATTCTGATGTCTGTCTATCCTTTGCAAGCAAGTGAAGAGTTGATACCCAAGACGACAAGAAGGCGTTCATGTCTGTTGTTACAGTGTCTAGCGCGGCGGAAACAATCTGTCGTGCCATGCCAACAGAAATGAAAAAAGCAGCTATTACTACCAGAACGTTTTGGTTCCATTGTATCATAAGCACCAGCAAAAAAGCTAAAGCCCCAAATGAAACGCCTATTGCTGCTGCAGAAATTAGAACATCCTGTATCTGTTGTTTGACCAGCTTAATATCATAGTCTACATGCGATGATGGTTTGCCGATGCGACGAAGTGAGATGTAAACAGTATTGACAAGTAGCAAGACCGCAAGATGACTGAGCATCTTTCGTAAAATGTATACCGTCATCGCACGTCAATCACTCTAACAGTTATGACTACACTCATGACTAGTAAGAGTTGCCTTTACAAGAGCGTTTGTGTTACCAGAACCATCGACCGACAAGGTCAATTTCAATGGAACCTAGTTTTCATTGATTGATCGTCAAGATGGCAGCAGAGCTATTCTTGAGCATCATCAGTCGGAACCAGCAGAGATGCCTCAGAAGATGATGATGGACTTCTTTATGAATTTGTATTAAATAGCGACGCAGCTCAATATCTAAGATAACTCGCAAAATATAGCAAGTCCAGTGGCTGTTGTAAGAAATGTCGTTGAAGATGTTGTCCTTGCTGGGGTAAGGATTGTAAGCCTTTTTGTTGTAGTAGCCTATTTTTTATTCCTTTTATGCTTTTGATGGCAATTTCTGATGAGAATGTTCGATCGATGCCTTTTAAAGTGCGTTCTCAAACTTAGCTGGATCTTGAATAATAACCATCTTCTCATCAATGCGATAGAGGCTTCTTCAATTTCATTCCTGTTGTGTAAAAAATTGACATAATATTTTTATAACTATAACCTGGCCTTAAGTTAGATATTGTCAAGTCCAGAAAATGTTGGAAAAGACACTCAAATGTTGAAACCACCAAAGTCTCCGATGGGACCTCTCTTGATTATGGGATTAAGCATAGTTCTAATTCTATATGTTCACACCTCGCTAGCCCCC
>DATFBV010000028.1:0-12049 GCA_035253605.1 Nitrososphaera sp. | reverse complement strand
TTCAGTATTACTAGGTAACAGACTAGCTTCTGAACCTTACGAAAAAAGCTAGGATATTGAGGATATTGTGTGCTTCTCCCTTAATGAGGATCTTACCAGTCTCAGCACATCTTCTATTGAGTTCTCTTGGGGATTAGAAGTTGTTATACCATGAAAATTACCATTTCTAAAAGATATTGCCAATCCTCCTACTAATATAGGAATCAAAAACTCTGATCTTATTCTTTTCACTAGACGTTCTCCTGCCTTGATATTATCTGGTAGCGTAATTGAAATCATTATGAGATCAGGCTCAGTGTTCCTTATGAACGTAATAATGGAATCAGTAGGAATGGAAGGGGTGGCATTAAATACTCTGTAACCTCTGCTTTCCAAGACAGATTCTATCACAGATGCAGACAAACCATGTAATTCACCCTCAGGAGAGCATAACAGGATCTTCTCGCGGTTATATGTTTTCGAAATTCTCTCGTTTATTGCAGCAACCAGACTATATGCAGTATTGGTACAAACGTGCTCTGTTGCAACGTCAATTTCACTTTTTTCCCATTTCATGCCTATATCATACATAACTGGCTTGAGGATCTTATCGTAAAATTCTTCCAAAGAAAGAACATTTTCTGATCCTTCATAAATTCTTGTAGCACCATCTACATCTCCTGAAGCCAATGATAGATAGAGCTTTTTTGAAAAATCTTTAATGAGTATTTTCTTCTTGTTTAAGTCTCGAGGACTATGTTTGGAGAGAAATGACAATATTTTTGGATCTTTTCGGTATTGCATAGGTATATCTTCAAGCTCAACATCGGAGGATCGACCTAGGTACTTGATGGTTTCTTGCCTGGATGTCTTGTCGTCCGCATTCCACTCACTTTTTACTAGGTATGCATATTCTATGCCCTTCACCCTCTTGCTTCTGATATATACCAACCTATTAGATAACCAGTGATATTACTGGTATATATACTCGTGCTAACTATTTATACTAATGACTAACTAATACAATAATGCACACGATGGAACTGCGGAATATTGGAAGATCAAATCAAATTAATCTAAAGACTTACCTCGGTTGCAGACGGTCACCAATAGCCAAGCAACCAATTCTTAAATGTGCTGCAAATATAGGGCAAGATAAGGTTCATGTCAGGTACTTCAAAATATATATAGAAATACTAATCATACAGCCTCTACTTCACTTGCGATTAATTTTTGTCTTACATCATCAACACACTACATCTTCTGCTGATTTAGGCTGAACAAGAGAATAGACCCTATAAATCATATTTCCTTCGATATTTCCGACTCCATCCCATTTTATAACATGATAGTCTAAAGGATGGAATTCTTTAGCGAATCCTTGTGTACGACTTATTTCTTCAAATAAACATTGACCTATCAGCAATGTATTTGCTGATGCCAGTGCAGTAATCTTTGATGCAATACTCAAGCCAAATCCTAGCAAGTCAACATTGTTTCCAAAAGAAACGACCAAAGCATCGCCGTAGTCGATTCCAAGCTTGATTGATACCCTTGGAATGCCTCTCTTAATAAGCTCTGAATTGATAGGATTTTTCAGTGTCTTAACCAGGTCCTGACCGCATTCAATGGCATGCCTGCATGCCGCATCATTGTCGCTGACAAAGATAGCTATTACTGCATCACCTACATACTTGAAGACTAATCCTTCATGTTTCTCAATTGTAAAGCTCATTTGTTCCCAGAACGATTTGATAACAAATTCTAATTCTTGCGTTGAAAGGTATACAGTCATCTTTGTCGAGCCCACAATATCTACATAGAGAACAGCAATTCGTATCGTACTACCTGACAAGGGTTTCAAGAACGATTTACACCTATCAGTAAACTGCTCAACCTTGCTTAATCCTGTAACCTGGTCCACTTCATTCCTTAGAATTTCTGAATTATACACATATTAGCTATTCATGACCATATTTATAAGCAAGTGCTAATTAATCACGCTAGTGCTAACAACGGCTGAACTTACAAGAGTAGGATTACAGATGCCATGAGGGTTGTAACCCTAATTTAGGCAGTGTACGAATAAGTAAAAGGTATTTTCTAAAGCAAGCTAGGAACCATTAATCTCCTACAAAGATAACTGATGAAGTTAATTGATGTAACCACTTCAGTCCCTAGTGAATTTCCATCATAAACCATTCCCTCTAAACCTTTCCCTCTGTTCAATACTGCTTTGATGTAGTTATCTATAACGAAGTCTTCTGTATTTTCACAGAACCAGCCCGAGATTGGAAAACCATTTAGTGTTCCCACGCAATTTGTCCCTAGCGATATTATTTGCCCCTTCTGAAGGTATTCTAATTCTATCATTTCCTCTCCAGATTCTTTTCTAAGTATGTTTTTGGCAACATTTCTTGCCTGTCTTACTGCAAACTGTGCTAATTGTGGAGACAACCTGCCATCATTATCTACCGGAAAGGCAGAGATATCTCCAATAGCAAATACATTGTCAAATATTGTTCCATCGGATCGTAAGACCTGGGAGTACTTGTTGACTATAATCCTCCCTGAGCTAGTTCTTTTGGCTTCGGGCTTTATATCTAAATTCTGTCCGCGAATTCCTGCAGTCCAAACTATCACGTTTGTTTGTAAGGTTTCTCCAGAGGACAAAGTGACACTGTGGGGACTTGTTTCTATTATCGATTTCCCTCTTAATATTTCCAAATTCTTGTTTTTTTCCAGCTTTTCTTTTACCATCTCTATAATTATTGGATCCCAGCCAGGAAGTACTTCTTTTTGAGCTTCGATAACCCTGATTCTAATCTTGTTACCATACCTTTCTGACAAAGCCCCTGCTAGACTGAGCCCTGTGGCACCTCCACCTGCAATAGTCAGTATAGAACCTTGCGGCATGCTCCTGATTATTTTCTCTAACTTGATGCTATCGTCTAGAGATCTAAGAGATAGTGTATTTTCTCTGGCTCCTTTTATCCCAAAGTATTCATTTTTTGCACCAATAGCAATTACCAAATAATCATATTGTATGATCTGTACCAGTCCAGACTCTGTCAAGACGATCTCAGCTTGTTTAGCTACAAGATCCACTTTTTCAGATTTGCCTTTAACAAAAATGACGTCTTTTCCTAAAATACGCTGTATATCCAATGTTATGTCTCTAGGTTGTAATTCTCCTGAAGCTACCCTGTGTATGTTTTGCCACAATTGTAGTTGTGGGGCGTCGCTTACCAATGTAACTTCAACATTCTTATTCTTCCCCAAGTTAGACGCAGCAAATATTCCTGCGTACCCTCCGCCCAAAATCAAAACTCTCATAAGTTATAACAACATCAAAGAGTATAAAAATATCGTGCCAAATTGACATAATAGTGCCTAACTCATGTTAATCGAAAATTATGAATTATTTAGTCGTACACTTCAAAAATGGTTGTATTTTCATCATAATTAACTTTGGTAGTATCAAAAGTCTAATCTATGAAGCGACTTGTATTGATAGATGATCCAAAACGGGTGGCCTAGCTTCTAACCAGTCAGGACTAGTGGCCAAAATGAATATTCAGTTGTGACTATCATAGATATAGCAAATGAAGCGCAGGCTTGCTTTGTGGTTTTTCACTTGGATTTGATAAATTGAGAAGATTTGAAATTACTCATTATCAGATCTATGTCTAAACCTTTTGTCATACCATACACTTTGTCTATTAAATTCTCTCTTGTGCTGTCTGAGTATGTAAAGCCTGCTTGCAATCAAACCCATAATTGATCCATATACCATATGGAATGCAAAAGCAGAGCCTAATAACACATAATATAATCCATTAAAATGTGAGGCGATTAGGAGTATTTGATAATTGGGAGCTGAGAGGGCATATGCATCCAGTCGAGCTTGAATGCCAAAAGTTGCCAATGGAAAGAATAAGACTGCCCATAATGCTATTCCTACAATCATTCCTGTCAACAGTCCGTTGTACGTGTTATATGGAGAAAGTTTTGGCCAGAACATTGCGAATTGCCCGTAAATGTTCCCTGCAGTTAATCCAGTTAGCAAGTGTAGGCCAAAACCAATGAATTGCGCACTTGTAACATCCTCAAAACCAAGGGAAATTCCTATCACTGCAAAGAATGTACCAACAGGAGTTTGAGAAACAATATCTATAATGGCCAACATTCCAGATATTGCCCACGCCGCAATAAATCCAGCAAAGGAACAATAAAGCAAGAAAGATTTGGATTCCTTTAACCTTCTTTCATAATACATAAGATGAGGGTGTCGATGCGTATATATAAACTAGTGGTAATTCAGATTTCTAGTGCTAATTTTTTTAGTATAACGTCATTCATGAAGGCGGTGTCAATTTCAGCTGCATTTAAAATAAGTAAGAGCGAGCAACATTATTTTTATCGGTCTTGACCTTGATACCGTTCATCCTATTAGAATAGTCGTAATCAAACACAGATAATGGTTTAATTTCTATTGCTATTTCATTCTCTGCTCTTCTTAATAGGAACTTAGCTAATTGAGATTTCTCGTCTTCAAGGTATTTTTTGATAAGTATATGAAGGATCTCAGGACCTCTAGTTTCATTCAATTTTGCACGTCCCCATCCCCTAACACCCCGATATGGTGGTAAATCACCAGCCACTTCAAATCCACACTTAGAATTGTTAGACAAATATTTCAAAATCTTGGCATTTTTCTGGGTAGCACAAAAGAACCTTTCTTCCATATATGCATACCATAGTGATATGATTATTGGCCAGTCAGCTGTCGTTATGCATGCGAGCCTAATTGGAATGCATGCTCGTGTTAGAAAATCATTTACATTCATTTACGTAGCAGGAATGAATATGAAATTATAAAGATGTCGGGTATGGAGTTAGCACTATGTACAGCTATTAGCCCTAGTTTATATAGTAAGATGTGTTAGTAACTGCATGAAAACACAACCGCTTGCGTGGACGTTAATAACTGGCACAGCAGCAGTAACTGCTGTAGGGGCTTTAGTACCAGAACCTGCACTGGCAGTAGGAAGTGTGGTATTAGGTGGAGCAGCACTTGTCTCGACCTTGCATGCGCGGGTCCAACTATCCAGACAAAGAATTAGCGAGAAGATGCTTGAACAGATGAGATGATGAGTTTCTTCTCCAGCCTCTTTCTTTATATTTCACTTTTAGGAGGTTACCATCCTCTGTTTGCGTTAGCTATAATGCTTATCAATATTTTAGAGCAAAAAACTATTAATTCTAATTAATATGACATTGTAAGAGTTAGAAGCGTAAAGACTTTTGTGATATCAATCATTGACAAGTCCTACACTATCAATTCTATCTAAATTTCTAAACATTTTTTGTATATTGTATTGATAAAGAATCTGTTAGTGACCTAGCTATTAAAGCACTCTTCTCTTGTACTCCATCTCCAACAGACTGCTAAAGTGAAATATCTCTGTACATATAGCACAAAAGTCCTAAACTATACATGATTAATGGTGTAAGCGTATGTTCCATAGCTAAGCCTTTTTCGTCAGATGACAACTATTGGTAGTTTATGATGATAACCTCCCGTAAGTAACAGCATCAGGATCAAAAAATGCTAGTGCTAACTAGTAACCATAGAGGTAATATTAAATTGATTGAATTGAGCTGTCTCTATATGACAATGCAAGTATCATCTATTTTTGAGCCAAAGACAGAGAATATTTTCATTAAAAGTACTGAAATTCCAGGAACTAACAAAGATGCTTTTGACTATCATTCTAGGGAAGGTGCACTGGAACGACTGGTACCTCCATGGAGTATCTTAAGGGTCATAAGCCATGCAGAAAATATCAAAGATGGGGCCATATCCACCTTCAAGGTCAGCTTAGGGCCTATTAACTTCAAGTGGATCGCTGTACATTTTGGCTATTTACAAGATCGGCAGTTTCAAGACAAGATGGTAAAAGGTCCTTTACAAAGCTGGATTCATACCCATTCATTCATACCCACTGCAAAAGGCCATTGTATAATGGAAGACAAGATAACGTACTCGCCGCCACTTGGAAAATTAGGCCCTATACTATTGAATAACACTATTCAAAACAACCTAAATCAATTATTTCATTATCGACATCGCATACTAAGTAACGACATTAATCTCTGGAAACTGGCTGGAAGGACCAAGGGTCAAAAGATTCTGATAACAGGCTCACACGGTTTGATAGGATCTTCGCTAATTCCACTACTTACTGCAGCTGGAGAACATAAGATAACACGATTGAGAAGAACTTCGTCTGATCGTAACAATCCTAATTCACATTCAATAGTATGGGATCCTGATAATGACAAAGTAAATCTTAAGGAGCTCGAGGGATTTGATGTAGTCATTCATTTAGCTGGAGAGAATATTTTTGGCAGATGGACAGATTCAAAAAAACATAAGATACTAGAGAGTCGTGTAAAGAGTACAAGATTACTATGCGATTCCTTAATCAAACTTACAAATCCACCACCGACTCTCGTTTGTGCTTCTGCAACTGGATTTTACGGAAACCAAGGAAATGAAGTTCTTACTGAAGAGAGTAAACCGGGTTTTGGATTTCTTTCAGAAGTATGCAGGAAATGGGAAGAATCAACAGAAATTGCAAGGGGTGCTGGCATAAGAGTAGTAAATACAAGGTTTGGAGTAGTTTTGACTCCAAAAGGGGGCATGTTACATAAACTATTAGCGTTATCAAGATTTGGGCTAGGGCTGAGGTTTGGAGATGAGAATCAACATATTAGCTGGGTATCAGTAGAGGATGCGATAGGCAGCATCTTTTATTCAATTATCAACTCTTCAATAATAGGTCCTATCAACGTAGTATCACCAAACCCTGTTACAAACCTAGAGTTTTCAAGAACCCTTGCAAGAATTGTAAAGAGCAAGATTATGCTTCCAATAAGCCAGAAAGTTGCTAGGATAATGCTTGGAGAGCTTGCAGATGCCTTGATAACACCAAGAGTCGTACCTAACAAATTGTCTTCGGCTGGTTACAAATTCGTAAATCCAGACTTGGAAGACACATTACGATTACTGCTGGGTCGGCAGTATAATATTTCACAGGAATGAATTGTAGTGCAGTATATATGTAGTTCTATCTGTCAGCATCAGGTCTAAGAAGATCTAACGATCACCCTACGTGCACTCTCTTTACTTCTTTTCCAATAATGAAGTAGAAGTATCTCTATGCCATTTGATAGAGAGATGTTGAGTATGGGATTCAATATCTACACAAGCATTTGAAAAGATAGGACCGACGCATATACCCAAGAAGAAGCGAGCCTGCACATCTCAAAATTAGGAGTAGAAGTAGTTTTCTGTCGAAGAGCTTTAGTAAGAGGCTTATTGATTATTCTGCTAACATGGCAGCGACTCCAACTGCGTTCTTGGTATTTTATAGATTTAAAGCGATGAGCGATCAAGAAGCACAAAAATCTAGTGCCGAATGGAATGATCTTAAGAAGAGCCTACCGTCTGACGTACGGCTAACAGGCGAATACAATCACGCATGGGGTACTGAATACAATGGATTCTTGCTATTTGAAGCGGACAACACCAATTCATTTCTGGACTGGTGGTCAGGCTTTAAAGACAAGATCAGATGGTATGTAGACCAAACTCATACAATAGTGGCAAGAAGGCGGACCTAACAACTTTCAAAAACTCTTTTTATAATTCCTTCCTTTCTTGTTATTATTATTCTGCTAAACAGGGAAAAAGGGACAAACAACAAAGCACAGCTAGAAGATAATGTGCGTCGTGATCCCTTAAATCTGCAGAACGTCGTCCACAGAAGAGACAACTATTATTCCAGCACTTGATGAGCCACTTCCTGCTGAGGCTGATCTTATAGTAGTTATAACATCTTCGACCCTATGTTCATCTACTATTGTAACAACCGTCTTCCTATCAGAATATGCCATTTTTGAGCTGCCAACACCTCTTCCATAAGAAATTGTATACTTTTGACCCTTCCCCTTACCTTTTGAATCATAGTATGTTGCTGCCAGCTTTAATGATCCTATAGCAGTCAGCACTGCGTCAAGTTTTTCCGAGCTGATAATTGCTTCAATCCTTTTCTTGCGAGATGCTAGCTGTTGTTCTTCGCCTCCAGTGGCTGAAGCAGGAGATGATCTTTTTGCTCGCTCACGAATTTCAAATGGTAATGAGGACGATCCAGCTTTATTAGCATCGTTCTTGGTTGTCATATGGATTAATTTTCCACCACCAAGGTTATTTCCTTAACCTAAAACAGATGTAGTCACATGTGTATTAAAGATTTAACAGCTGTAGTAGTACAGAAATACCTATTGGAGCAATAGGTTTTAAGTTCTGATTGTGAGCTCTTTTCAGATATGATTTTCCGCTTTTATATTCGGCGGCGTACTAGCCTAAATGTTAATCCGCTCCAAAACCTTGAGGAACTTTTGTAAAGACTAATATTCTCAGATGGAGCAAATTGTTAAAGGGATCCTCTATACTCATTGATTCTGCATGTATTATTAATACTAACAATGTCAACAGTTTTACTCTTACTTACTTCAGCAAAGGCAGCACCAGTATTGTTGCAGTATTCAATGCTTGCTTCTGATCTGTATGATAACTTTGAAGGTCCTCCGTACTCAATAACAGATAATCAAACATCTCCGAACGGCAAGTGGTTTAACAAATACAATGGCTTTGGCGTGTCTGGTACTGTTACTACAACATCGTTAACAACAACGAATAACAATAATACAGTATTTTATGAGGAGCCAAAAACTTCGACGCGTCCCAGTGAAACTCATGCTGCACTAACTCTAACAACGCAGAGTTTCGAAGACGTAGAAATGCAACTAAAAGTCAAGACTAACAAGCAATTAAGGCAAAACTCAACACCAAATCCATGGGAAGTGGCTTGGATTATGTGGCGTTATCAAGATGAATGGCACCATTATTATTTTATCTTCAAACCTAATGGGATTGAACTTGGCAAGAAGCAAAACGAAAATCAAGCAGAAGAGCAAATATTTCTGTATACTGCAAATGAACCCAAACTGAAAATTGATGAATGGAACACCTGGTATATCAAAATGTCCGGCAATCACATCGAAATATGGTTGAAAATGGCAGATGGAACAATTCAAAGGGTTGTTAATTACCATGACAATGCACCGATAACAGGTCCTGGTAATATTGGACTGTACACAGAGGACGCACATGTGCAATTTGATGACGTCCATATAGGTTCATTAACTTCATGATGATGGACTTACTATCCTCTACCATTTTTAGTGATGGCTATTGAACAAAGAATTTTTGTACTGACAGTTGTAAGCACAAGAATTGAACCTCTTATGCATATAGCACGTGCACATATATGCAAAGAAGAATATGCTAATCTACTGAAACTCCTCTCTACTGCCATAGACTTTTCTAGCTTATGTTAGTGCTGTTAACACTTTACAAACAGGTATATTTCCCTTATTGTTTCTGATCTTCTTCTTTTTCATTTTTTCTTAATGTTATATTGGCGGTCACCATTGACGAATTAGATACTAACATTTCATCTCCATTATCGAGCAAAAGTCGAGTATAAAGAAGCCCAATATCACTAACACTTCCCTCCCCAGTGAACACTTTGATTCTATCACCAATTCTAAATGGTCGCGTCATTGCTAGATATATCCCTGCAATCATGTTTCCAATCAAATTTTGAGCAGCAAAACCAATTACAAGCCCAGATACAGTACTAATTGAAGCTGCTATTACAGGATCTTGAGTCAGATAGGAAATTACAACGGCAATTACAATTATTGCACCAGTGACCCTGATGAGACTTCTAATAGATTTGGCCGTCTGCACAGAATATGAAATCGATAAACGATATGAGATCTTGCTGATTGTTTGGATTGCAAAGAAGCCAACCACAGCCACCTCGGTTGCTTGAACATATATTAGATATGATTCTGGAATAACATCGTTTAGTACCTGAGTAGTTAATACCAAAATAATGGTAAGAGATGCAGCAAAAATAATGATTGACCATACTATCGCTGACTTCTTGGTATTTTTTTCTATGTTACTTCCTCTCCCTCTTACGGCTGGCTTGGGCTTTACTCATTATTATAAGTGTCAGAAAGACATCTTCTCTATAAGAGGATATTTTCAGTATCATCCATGTAATTTTTTCCGATCTCTGTAATAGCGTCCTATGTATTTAATTTGCAGCAGGGCATCCATTCTTCTTCATTTCATGCAATTTCTATAAGCTATAGGATGCATTTCTAAGATATCCGGATGTCATTTCAGATTGCAAGAGTCAGAGGAATACCTGTACGATTACACTTTACTCTAATCATAGTTTTCTTCTTGATTGCGTGGACACTTGCTAGCAGCTTTATGCCACAGTATTTTCCCAACCTCACAACCGTGCAATATTGGTTAATGGGAGCTACAGGAGCGATCATACTTTTCATTTCAGTGTTTCTTCATGAGCTGATGCACTCTGTGGTGGCATTACGCTATGGTATCAAGGTAAGGCAGATCATTCTGTTTATTTTTGGTGGTGTCTCAGAAATAACTGAAGAAACTAGGGACTTCAGAAAGGAGTTCAAAATTGCCATAGCTGGACCAGCAGCAAGCTTTGCAATTGCAGGAGTCCTTGCGGTGTCTTGGTGGCTTGTATCTCAAATTACTCCTGCAGAGCAACAGGGACTTGCCGCAAAGCAAGTAGTTGAAGGGATTCTGCTGTATGGTGCTATTATCAACACCATGTTGGGTGGATTCAATTTGATACCTGCATTTCCTCTAGATGGCGGAAGAATATTGCGCGCTGGCCTTGTTGCATGGAAAAGGGACTATGACACTGCTACAAGAACTGTAGCTAGAGTTGGGATAGCGATATCGTACGGTTTTATGGGCATAGGATTCTTGACAATGATAACAGGGTATTTCGTCAGCGGGATTTGGATTCTGTTAATAGGCTGGTTTATCAATAGCGGGGCGCAGTCTTACCTTTCTCAGCAGCAGCTGACGTCTGTGCTGGCTGGAGTACGGCTAAAAGACATTATGAATACGAGAGTCATAGCTGTAAGGAATGATGTCAAAATAAACGAGCTGCTGAAAGAATACTTCGCAATACATATGAAGAGCTCCTTTCCAGTGATAGACTATAGCGGCAGAATGTTGGGCATGGTTACCTTGAAGAGAGTACAGGAGATATCGGAGGACAAAAGAGATCAGCTGACAGCAGGAGAAATAATGATTCCTCTAGAAGATCTAGTGGTCATGCTGCCAAGTCGAAGTGCGGAGGAAGCACTGATGAAGATGACCCGTACACGCATTGGGAAGGTGTTTGTATGCGATTCGCAAGGAGTCCTCTTAGGTCTTGTGAGTAAGACAGACATCATGAATATGGCAAGCGAAAGACAAGAATTCCAACAAGAGCTCAGAAAGTTTGCCGCAAATGATTCTGGGCTATCTGAACCCAATTCGTCTAAAGCATGAATTAGCAAGTGGTTATCGCTTTAGTCTTTTAAAAAAAACTAACTGTGTTTAAGAATTACCAGCTACAAATATTGTTGGAAACTTGTTGTAATATTCCTGCTGCTGTTACTTGTACAATTAAACAAGTAAGCTTAGGGCCCACCACCAAGTGCGAACTTTGCTAATTCATTAACAGTCAGATTCAAAGTAACTTCTGATCCGTCAAACCCCGCTACATGTTCTTTTGGTACCATATACTGACGTTCCACACTATGTCTACTGGGCCTGCGCCATAGTCAACATCCTGCTCTACTTTGAAACCTTTTTCTTGTCCTGCTTGAACTAGAGTATCTAGATAATGATGCGTCATTTCTTCTCTAAACAACCTCCCCTGTCTGTGCGCTTCTACGTTCCCTAGCTCCCTTTATTCCCTGTTTTGATACAAGAGTTGAAGGCGTAAGCACCGTAACATATTTTCGAAGTTGAAGGATGCTCTTATCTGGCATGGACTCTATTGCATCTTTAACCTCTTTAGTCATCGTCTCAGTTGGTACTACAAAG
>DATFBV010000027.1:0-7315 GCA_035253605.1 Nitrososphaera sp. | reverse complement strand
CATACTCCTGCTCAGAGTACATTTCAACTGCCGCGTTGTGTTTTGCTTTGATCAGCGACAAATTCCTTCTTGCTTTATGATTTACATCACAAAGTACAGCAGCAGATACAGTACTAAATCCTGTAACTAGTGTACATATGTAACTAGTGTACATATGTCAATATTGTATAGTTTGCATACTTGTTCGTCTATTAACTTAGTTAGATGCATGCAGTGATTTATGCTACTAGTAAAGTATAAATCGAAATAAGCAATTCTACAAATGCCATAACACAATGTCAGAGCATTCTGCTTTTTTGGGAGATAAATACAAGGCAGCAATTGCTGCCACCATAAGCTTGAGTGTTCTCTTATTATTGCCAGCTAGCCTTGGATTTGGGGGAACGATCACCATACAAGAAGCATTTGGACAAGAAGAACCACCACCAAGCGCATCCACGTTTCTACTACGTGGACTTATAGGCAGCATTCTGCCTGCACAGGCCGGAGATATTACTACTGAGAATGGTGGTGGTAGTAGTAGTCATGTCGTGACTGGACGATTTAGAGTATTTGCAAACGAAAGCCTTGTTAATCGGTTCGTAGTCGAAATGGATCTAGCAGCAATCAATGGAACAGCAATCAATGGAACAGCATTTCACAATGTCACCATTGAAGACACTACCCCTCATAGATTTCAACTGGCAGAGATTGGAAATGGAAGTGCTACGACCAGCGCAGGTGGATCCGTTCCTCCTGTTACCTCTAATTTAATGACCCGTATCTACGTCGATAGTAATACACCTATAGTAGATAATGTTCCAGTGACAATATCAATTACGGGTCAAGTTCTCGCCATAGAAGGTATTGATATTGACGAAACAACTATAACAAATACAGGACAGCGAGACATCCTAGGTATAATTGATGGACAATCAATCTATGGAATTGTAGCAAGATAGGCATATAATGCATGTCCTAGTCCTAAGCTAGGGACATTAGATTATGAATGATTAAATAACAATAGGTGGCAAAAGCCAGAGAAATGAGTGGCAAGAATGAATCGATTTTCTCAAAGGAGGCTCTGCTGAGGACACATGCTGGCAAGGACATAATCAAAGAGAGAATGCTGCAAGGTAAGGGCTACAAGCAGTTCAATCACTACAAGGAAAAGACAGAGCAGGACTTTCCTAGCTTCGTGCAGCGATTCACCTTAGCCTTGCACAAAGCCGTAACTGCCGATAGTAGTCCCTCCGGTACAATACGCAAATTTGCTGAAGAGGCTGATTCAGAAGAGCTTGTCCTCTCACACAGTAGCGTGCCAGACATCAAAACGAGATTATCAAACCCTGACATTCTTGCAGATAGAGTCATGCGCATATTAGATTCTAATTTTGTCAAGATGACATTTCCGGTTTTCAACGCACTTTATGACGGCGCATCTAAATATTTTGGTGATAATGTTTCTGAGGAAAAGAGGAAAGCGGTTATCGATGGCCACATAATCGCAATTGATCTTTCAGAGCCCATGGACAGGATAGTCGACAAGGATGAAGATCTGGAGTATCTTGACGATTACAAATTCATGAACCCATACATACTTACAATAGCGCGCACCAATATTGCACAGGGAGGCGATGCAGTTCTGAATGCATTTGAAGAGGGTTTTCGCAATGCCAAAATAGGCCAGCATATAGATGTCAAGCTAAAGATGGAACCAGCATCAATTAATGATGAAAACATGACTGAATGCTATAAGAAATACCGGGCAGTAATGGGTACTGCTGGCAGGAATATGGCGCTTAATCGCCGCCCACTTTCTGATATTTTTCATCTTGGCATGGCCAAGGCCGGCGAGTGTGTCGGCTGTGGTAATGAGATCGAAGACGCTATAAGGAACAACGAAGTCAAGATTCCTTCATGGCCACTCTACTTTGCTGTCAACATAGGTAATGTCCAGCGCGGCTTTGAACTTACAATGGCAAAGAGTGATCTCTATTTGGATGAAGCAAAAATTGCGCTTGACATGCTGCCTGAGAACTTTGAGGTAAAGCCTTTTTTAGAATTTCTTTTCTTAACTGTCCGTCACTACAATCAGTACTGGTATAACGAACTTGTACGCTGTGCGCCCTTTGGTGAATTCTACAAAAAGATAGAAGAAGCTCTTACAAGAAGAAGATGATAATAATATGATGTGGTCTGAAAAACAAAGGCCAAAGACAGTACAAGAAATGGTAGGTAATGAGGACGCCCGCCTTGTTGTAATAAAATGGTTAGCAAGCTGGGTGAGTGGCAGCAGGCCACTTCTATTATTGGGCCCACCGGGTACAGGCAAGACCACCCTAGTACACACACTCGCAAGGCAATTTGATTATGATGTGGTAGAAATGAATGCAAGCGACATACGCAACAGAGATTCGCTGCAGGCAAGAATAACACCAGTTTTTCAAAATACTGCCAACCTGATTGGGAAAAAAATAATGTTATTCTTGGATGAGGTAGATGGCATTTCGGGCAGGGAGGACACGGGAGGTCTTGACACTCTTACCAATCTGATAAAAGAGCCAACCGTGCCAGTAATAATGGCTGCAAACAAAAAGTCACTTAAGATAATGAAGCTTGCCAAGGCTTGCAAAATAGTAGAGTTTAATCCAGTGTCCCCACGGCTATTGCTGCTGTTTTTAGATCATGTGCTGCAGAGCGAAGGAGTAAAGCTTGCAGCAGACGACAAAACATCAGTCATAGAAAATAGTAGAGGTGATATCCGCTCGTTGCTTAACAGCGCACAGTCACGTGCCGCTGGCTATTCTACTGTTTCAAACAAAGACATAGTAGATGTAGACATTGCAGATGCAATCAATGGTTATTTTAATACCGACGGCCTGAACCAGGCAATGCAGTTCATAATAAGGGCCGATGCGTCGTATCCTGACCCAAGATATAGACTGATCTCACCAGAGGAAAGGCGGAAAGATATGCTAGCAGCCTTATTCTCAAGCATAGTTTCCTCGCAAATAGAACACCCCGATCTTGCTTTGTTGCTAAATGTGCTTTCAAGAGCGGATATGATCGTTGGAAGAGCTAATGCATCAAGGCAGTGGCATCTTCTGAAATATGTAAACAGCCTAATTGCAACAGGAATGTACGAAAAATCCCGCCAGAAGGGCATCAAATACCACCAGTATTCAATGCCGTGGCCTGTGATGGGACCAATATTTGCCCGCTCGCAGTCTACAAGGAAGATCTTGGATGAGCTTGCTCTGGCTCTTCATATGTCAAGAAGCTCTGCAGGATTATTTGTCCTGCCATATTTTATCAAGGCTATAATTGATGAAAAAATAGATCCAGTCAAGTTTGCACTAAATAACTTTCAGGATGAGTCAGTTGGAGAATCGATAGCAAAAGAGATCGAGAAGGTGAAAAGAAAATGAGCGATTGGATAAGGCTTTTGGTGAAATACAAAGGCAAGTGCTCTGCATGCGGCAAAGAAATATCTGCAGGCGAATATGCCCTTTGGTCAAAGAGTAGCAAGGCCATTAAGCATAATGAATGCAAGGCCACTGTCCAAGCAATAACTGAAAAAAGAGGCCGGGATAAGAACAAGCAGCATAAGATGGCAGCAGAAGCAGGAAATGTTTATTGCTTTATCTGCGGCATGCCTGTCGTCGCAGTCGACAACTCCGGGTTTGAAGAGGAGGATGACGACGACGATTATGACAGACAGACAAGATCACAAGCGTCTATCTGCAATAGATGTCTGGAAGACAAGAATGCCTACCAGAACTACCAACATGCATTCCTTGAAAAGATTCAAAGAGTGGCAAAAGTTAAAATTTGAATGGCAGATAGCCGGTCATGTGTCAAGCGAGTATGAGCAGAATGTAGGCAAGCTCCTGGCGAAAAAGAAAGAGAGGCTTGAAGAGCTTATGAAGAACCCTGAGCAAAACAGAGGCGAAATTGCAATGCTTTCTACAGAAGTTGAAACATTGCAGTCGCTATTTGAAAACTACAATCTTGGCATGAACGTCTTTCGCCGGGCTCAGGGGGGACGATCTAGCCTCAGAGAATAGATGATCCTGTCTGTAATGAATTTATATGACGACTTATTCGCTTACATTACATCTCTATGCATGAAGAGAAAATCAAGCGGCTGGCTTCAATGAAAAAGTCTGCTGAGAACGGCGGCGGTCAAGAGAGAATTGAGGCTCAGCATTCCAAAGGCAAGCTTACTGCTCGGGAAAGGATCTCTCTATTGCTCGACGAAGGCTCATTTGTGGAGCTGGACAAGTACGTCACACATAGAAGCGATGACCCTACGCTCCCAAAATTCTACGGTGATGGAGCTGTCACTGGATTTGGAACCATAAACGGCCGGCAGGTGTTCCTATTTTCTTTTGATTTCACCGTTCTTGGTGGCTCACTTGGCGAAATGACAAGCAAGAAAATAGCTAAGACGATGGATCATGCTATGAAGGCCGGCTGCCCCATAATCGGCATAATCGACTCTGGTGGTGCACGCATTCAGGAAGGTGTCATGAGCCTTGATGGGTATGGCGAAATTTTCTTCCATAACACCATGGCCTCCGGTGTCATACCCCAAATCACAGCTAGCATCGGTCCAAGCGCCGGTGGCGCAGTATATTCACCAGCAATGACTGACTTTGTGGTGATGGTTGAAAATGTCGGCCAGATGTTTGTCACCGGTCCTGAAGTCGTGAAGGAAGTGCTTAGTCAAGAAGTATCCTTTGAAGAGTTAGGAGGAGCGCGTGCGCACGCTACCAAATCCGGCGTCGCCCACTTTATTGCTAACAACGAATACGATTGCTTTGACAAGATAAAGAAGCTATTGTCTTTCATACCGCATAATAATGCCGAAGAGCCAGCGATAGTTGAGACAAACGATGATCCGAACAGAATCGATCCCAAGCTGATTAATATCCTTCCAGAGAACCCCTACCAGCAGTATGACATCAAGGAAATAATAAAGTCAATAGTTGACAATGGTGACTTTTTTGAAGTACATGAGCTTTTTGCCGAGAATATCGTAGTAGGGTTTGCAAGAATGGGTGGCAGGTCAACAGGTATCATTGCAAACCAGCCAATGTACCTGGCAGGCGCACTTGACATCAATTCCTCAAACAAGGCTGCCAGATTCATAAGGTTCTGTGATGCATTCAACATCCCAGTAGTGACACTTGTTGACACTCCCGGATACCTTCCTGGAACAGATCAAGAGCACAACGGCATCATCAGGCATGGCAGCAAGCTGCTGTTCGCATATTGTGAAGCCACTGTGCCCAAAGTAACATGCATCATAGGTAAGGCTTATGGCGGCGCATACATTGCCATGGGAAGCAAGAACCTGCGCGCTGACATCAACTACGCCTGGCCTAACGCCGAAATTGCTGTCCTTGGTCCAGAAGCCGCGATCACCATCATACATAGGAGGGAGCTAAAGAATACTCCAAATGCAGCTGAAACAAAGAAAAAGCTTGCAAAAGAGTATCGTGATAAATTCGCAAACCCGTATATAGCTGCAGAAAAAGGTATTATTGATGTGGTTATAGATCCAATGGAGACGAGACCCATGATAATACAGGCACTCAATGCTCTTGCCAATAAGAAAGAGTCAAGGCCTTGGAAAAAGCATGGCAACATCAACTTGTGATAGCAATGTCAAAAAAAATAACCAGCATACTGATCGCAAATAGGGGCGAAATAGCCCTCAGAGTTATTCGAGCCTGCAGAGATCTTGGAATAAAATCAGTAGCTATTTACTCTGACGAGGATGTCCGCGCAGTGCATGTAAAGCGAGCTGATGAAGCCTACCACATTGGTCCAGCAGCGCCGGCTCAAAGCTACCTCAACATGACAAAGATAGTCGAGACGGCCAAGGCTGCAGGAGCAGATGCCATTCACCCTGGATATGGCTTTCTCTCAGAGAATGAGAATTTTTCAGATATGTGCGAAAAAAATGATATCATCTTTATTGGGCCAACTAGCAAAGCTATGGAACTTACCGGCGACAAAATGAAATGCAAAGCCATCATGAAAAAGGCCAAAGTTCCAACAGTGCCGGGAAGCGATGGCATTGTAGAAGATGTCGAAGAGGCGGCTGATATTGCTGAGGAAGCAGGCTATCCTGTTTTGCTCAAGTCAGCATTTGGAGGTGGAGGCAGAGGTATCAGACTTGCCAATGATGAAAAGCAGTTGAGACAGGAGTTCGAAATGGCGTCAGCAGAGTCACGTGCAGCTTTTGGCAAGGCAGCATTGTTTGTAGAAAAATACCTTGAGCGGATTCGCCATATTGAATTTCAGCTTATACGTGATTCACATGGAAACAGCAGGCATCTCTTTGAAAGAGAATGTTCTATTCAGAGGCGTCATCAAAAACTCATTGAAATGTCGCCTTCGCCTGTGGTGGATCAAAAGACAAGGGAACGTATTGGGGAGATTGCAGTAAGAGCAGTTGATGCTGTAGATTATTTGAACGCCGGAACTGCAGAATTCTTACGCGACCCTCAGGGTAACTTTTACTTTATAGAGATCAATTCGCGCTTGCAGGTCGAGCATCCAGTAACTGAACTGGTGACTGGGCTAGACCTTGTAAAGCTGCAGATAGGAATAGCACAGGGCGAGGAGATTCCATTCAAGCAGCAAGATTTGAAGATGAATGGCTGCGCAATTGAATGCAGGATTAATGCCGAAGATCCATTTTATGAATTTGCACCTTCTACCGGCATTGTGCCAAACTGCAACATTCCTTACGGGCCGGGTATCAGGGTTGATACGTATCTTTACCCTGGCTGCAATGTATCTGGTTACTATGACTCCCTTGTTGCCAAGCTTTTGGCATGGGGCAGAAACTTTGACGAGGCAAGAATTAGGATGAAAAATGCCCTTGGTGAGTTCCTGATAGAGGGCATCAATACTACAATTCCGCTTTACAAGACTATAATGGACGATCCAAACTTTATCAGTGGCGAACTTTCGACTGACTATCTTGAACGCTTCAAGATGCTTGACAAGATGAACAAAAACGCAAAGGAAGCCGCCAAGAAAAGTGCAAAGGCAGCAGTTGCAGCAGTGTTGTTGCAGTCAGAGTTTGTAAGGAAAGTCGAGGCTAGTCCGCAGAGTTCTATGACAAAGTCAAAGTGGAAAATGATGAGAGCATAAAATGCAGTTCAAAGTTGGTGACCTTGCTGAGATGTTAGAGGGCGAAGTGCTGCGCACCACTGACAACAATTCTGTGCTAGTCAAGATAGGAGGCAAGCAGCATGTATTACGGTTATTGAAATCTGGGACTAACGAGTTTGAATTTATGCTTGATAATACC
>DATFBV010000026.1:0-3155 GCA_035253605.1 Nitrososphaera sp. | reverse complement strand
GAACCCCGGACCAAAGATAATACCAACAACAAACGGAACAGTGATCTTCAAAGAGCTCTTGTTCTTCAGGGTGGCGGTGCACTAGCAGCCTACGAAGTAGGAGTGTATGGTATGCTATACTTTTGGAGAAGAAAGGAAATTGAAAAGGAGAATGGTAGAAATGATGAGCACATTTTCGATATATTATCTGGGACTTCTGGAGGCGCAATCAATGGGTGGATAGTTATAAATCATGTAGTTGATAAAATAAATCAAGGTTATAGTGTAAGTGACAGCTGGAAAGGATCGTTTAAGAAACTACTAGATTTTTGGGATTATACATCTTCATCCCCTGATTTTACTAAATGGGGACCATATTCTATGGCATTAGAGGTAGAGAGTATACCCGGCTTTCCACCTTATGCTATGTGGAAATGGATATTCGATAAAAAGACGTGGATATCAAGATGGGATAAGGAGTATGAAAAAACCACCAAATCTGTAGAGAAAGGGTACACTAAAGACCCTATGGCTACATCAGAGGCTGCTAGACGCTATTATTGCTCAAAAGAATACTTGTATTCTGGTGCCGATAATGTATTTTCACTCCTTCCTAGAGAGCATGATAACAGATTTTTCGACAATATGTTTCCTCCTTCAAATATATGGTACCGATATAGCAACCAGCCTCTAAGGGCTAGTATAGAGAAGTTTTCAAACTTGAAATCAATAGCAACGACTTATCACAACGGTAGTAGGAGTACACAAAGTTCAGAAAAGAACGAAATAGTAGGGCCAAGGCTACTTGTTGTAGCAGTAGATGTAGAAAAAGGACAGGACGTAACTTTTGATAGCTATAATAAGAAAGATAACGCCAGAAAATCAGATTATCAGGAATATGATGAGAAGGGCATTAAAGAGCAGCAGTCGTCATCATCGCCTGTTATCTTAACATACAACAAAGGGATCACATTAGATCACGTAATGGCAAGTGCTTCTGTCCCTGTGAATTATGACTATGCTCTTGTGCCTATAGATGATGGTGATCTTTCTAAAGGTACCAAAGAATTTTGGGATGGCGGCATCTTAAGCAACACCCCACTCAGAGAGTTAATACAGGCGCATGAAGACTATTGGAATGCAAAAAGAACTGAAACAGCTGCAGATAATAAAAGCCATAATAATGGCAGGAACAACATTATTCCAAATCTTGAAGTATATATAGCAAATATATGGCCGAGTGAGTGGAAAGGTGTCCCTTTAGATCATGATGCTGTTAGGGATAGAAAGTATGATTTAACCTATAAAGATAAAACTCTGCAAGAAGAAAAAATAGCATATCTAATCCATGATTATATTGAACTTTCTAGGAAATTGATGGATCTGGCGAAAGAGAGGGGCTTGACGGAAACAGAGATAGACAATTACCTCAAAAATCATTTAAAAACGAAAAGCAGGCATCGAGATGGAACAAACAGAACCCACCAGGAATTGCTTCAAAACAAGGTGGAAATAACCAAGGTTATACGAATTGAGCGCCATTATGATCCTGATGATATTTCATACAAATGGTGCGATTACTCTTGCGATACTGTATCGCATATGATTGAACGTGGGATGGCAGAAGCTTTAGAGGATATCATAGAGCGAGAAAAGAAACTAGATCCTCTTCATTTCAATGTAAGTGATGAACTTGACAAATTCATTAAATTAGTTGATAAGGAGAAAGAGGCTGAAGGACTCACACAAAAGCAAGCAAAAATTTTGACAAAACCTGCTGCAGACTTATTAAAGGACACTGCTGTACATATTATTCAAGCAAGCAAATAGCATTGCCTGAGAAAGAAATTTTAGATTCCAATGTATTGGTGGTGGTAATGGTTTTGCTCTTATCAATATATTTCAGCGCGACCAAATATTGAACCTTAATAAAAAATAAAATCAGACTCAGTTATGCAGAGATAAACAATGCAATAGCTTATTACCATCTCTCTCTCACTCAGACTACGCATGAAGTTTGGTTTACAACATCCAAATTATAATTTCGATTATGATCGGCGTGATGCTTCTCAGATCATTGATTCCTTAAAGAAACTTGCTACAAAGGCAGAAAATTTGGGCTTTGATTCGTTTTGGGTGATGGATCATTTCCATCAGATTTCTGGGGTGGGAAAACAAGAGGATCCTATGCTTGAAGGTTGGACAACTATATCGGTTCTAGCTGGAATAACCTCTAAGATAAGGCTGGGGACCCTCGTAACAGGCATCATCTATAGACACCCATCAGTTTTAGCAAAAATGGGTGCAACGTTAGATGTACTCAGTAAGGGAAGATTGTTCATGGGAATAGGCGCAGCTTGGAATCAGGAAGAGTCTTTAGCATATAGTATCCCTTTTCCCCCAAATAAGGAGCGACTACTGAGATTAGAAGAGGCTATCCAAATTATACGTAAAATGTGGGCAGAAGAAGAGCCTGCTGCCACTTTCAATGGCAAGTATTACCAAATTAACAATGCGTACTGCAATCCCAAGCCAATACAGAAACCTTCACCACCAATCATGGTAGGAGGGAGCGGAGAGCGACATACATTAAAGATTGTGGCAAAGTATGCTGATGCATGCAATCTATATGGATCTGCCGAGACAGTAAAAAGAAAACTGAGTGTTTTAAGGGAACACTGCAAAAGTGTAGGTAGAGATTATGATTCTATTTTAAAAACCAAACTTGGTTTTATAATAATTGACAACAATAAGGAGATGGTAGAGAAAAGAATACGACAGATTATTTCTAAAGCAATACCTGAAGAACGAATTAGAGAATTTCTAATATATGGCACACCAGACGATGTGTTGAAACAGATAGAGCTATTGGAAGAGGTTGGTATACAGTATCTCATAGTGGATCTAGAGCCCTACAGGGAACTTGAAGCGTTAGAAATATTTGGAAACAGCATTATAAAGAAGATGTCTAGAATTACTAATGCAGCTTAGTCGGGTCTGCATAGTAAGTGTCATTGCGTTGACTTGCTGATGCCGCCCGACGTCATTAGCAGCATGATTATCAATATGGCCTTGAGCTTGCGGTCAATTTATTATTTCCTTAATATACATTTCAACATACAGTATATGGATATTAGATGAACAGAGCCACATGGCTGGTATTGCCGTTTGTCATT
>DATFBV010000025.1:0-15118 GCA_035253605.1 Nitrososphaera sp. | reverse complement strand
ACTTTCGCTACGTTAAACCTAGTGATATTGATTAATTCGACTATTTGCTACTTCAACATATTCCTTGTTTACATCATATCCTACAAACCGCCTTCCACTTTTTATAGCTGCAATACATGTGGTACCTATACCACAAAATGGATCGAGCACAACTTCACCCTTGAATGTATAAAGCTGTATGCAACGGTATGGAAGGTCGATCGGAAAAGGAGCTGGATGACCAACACGAGTTGCAGATTCTGCAGGAAAATCCCAGGTGCTCTTTGTAAAAGTAAGAAATTCGCCTTTTGTTATAGTATTTTCTTTGTTCTGCGAGTTGCGAGAAAAACTTCCTTTAGAGAAGACTAGGACATATTCATGAACATCTCGCAATATAGGATTAGATGCAGATTGCCAACTTCCCCATGCAGTTGAAACTCCAGAGCTTGCAGCTTTGTTCCAAATTATTTCACCGCGCATAAGAAAGCCTAATTCATGCATATCTTCAATTATGTAGCTATGTAATGGGATGTAGGGTTTTCTTCCCAAATTTGCAACATTGATACATGCTCTCCCACCATATACAAGGACGCGAAATGTCTCTTTAAAAACTTGCTTCAGCAAGCTTCGATATTCTTTTACGCTCAAATCTTGATCGTAATCCTTGCCAACATTGTATGGGGGGGAGGTAACCATAAGATGAACACTATAATCAGGTAGCTCGTCCATCTTTTCGCTACTCTTGCAAAACAGTCTGTTCAAGTTTTGATGCTTAATATGATTCTCTCCATATTTACCATCACCATTACTTTCTCTATTACTTGTGGTGCTCTGTCTGTAGAGTTTACGGCTATAGAATCTTGAAGAATCATGACTTTCCCTCTTTGAAACCCCAAAGCCTTGCGTTTCTGTTGATGTCTGTTTTCTGTGTCGGCGCACAGTCGATAGAGCTTGACATCTATAGATAAGAATATTGTAAGAGTACATACCCTAATTTGTATGAATCAATGCTAGGTAAGAAATTGAATATGATGAGTATCAAACTTCAGGCGTATTATTAAAGTATCTTAGTATATTGACCGACATGTTTTGCTACTGGCTGTGTAAAATATTTTTTTGCAATTTGCCTTATGAGCATAAAAAGAGACAAAAGTGAGTGGATGCCAGAACTTGAAATGGAGAAAGTCATGAAAAAATATTCTACAGATACTTACCCAACAGCAAACTGTGTTTTCCTATAAGTCTCGGAACTGCATACAGATGAGATCCTGTGGTACTATCTCGAAACAATTTGAGCATAACAGAATCAGGCAAAACTATTGTATCTTTATTATGAACAAGTTCCTTTCACTAGGTAATAACAACAAAATGCTGTGTATCCTATCGTATCCTATCGTTGAACTATTACTCAAAAAGGAATTCGTGGCATAAAAAGAGAGCATTACCTTCAGGGGTCAAATAGTGGGGCCGAAGGGATCTGTTCTGGTGCGGCTGTTGCCACAATCAATTGAACCCTTGACCCACGGGTGTCTTCTTTCTTTTTTTGCTGTTAATTTAGCCCTTATGTCAGATCTGGAGCCCGTTGCGATGCCTGGCTTCGCTACGACCCCACCAAGCTAGCATCGTGTTATGGATAGAATAAAGATATCTGTATAAGTCTTGCTAGAAAAGAGGCTCAAGCGAGCTTGTATTCATCAGATCCCTTCTGAGATCTCGGCCGACAAGCTGATCACCATCAAGGTACCAATACTGCAACTCAGGAAAGAGCGGCAGATGCAATTCCTTGCCGCTATCTTTATCGAGGTAGTCTCCTATCATAGTATTATTCTGAGACGTTACAAGCTGGTGGGCCGCTGTAGGAACAATGAGGTAAAAGTCGTCTAGTGTACTGTTTGCCATCAATTCCGGAATTGCGCTAAGCGCCTGACTTGTGTTTGCATTTTCAAGGAGTACCTTCCTTTCACTATTAAGCCACTGTTCTTCAAACTGCAAGTTCAATAGAATTACTGCGGCCTGCTGTAACGCTTTACCAAAATTATTTTCTAAGGACTCGACTCCAACTATAAAGCCGTTCCAAATGCCAGTATCACTAGTGATAGTGTGATTACGCGTAAACGCCATCGCCTTTCCATAAATTCTCTTATTTTCGATATTAAAATTGTAATTTACATCATATGCTGGCACCAGATCAGTGGAATTGCCATTGCCATCACCATATATCGATGCATAAACGGGCTCGGCAGAGTCAACAGTGTATGCATTCAGATTTCTTGTCAATATGGGCAAGACTTCAGTTGTGAAATACTGCTCTGGTGTTTTAAAGTTAGAAACAGCTATTGGAGCGTTTCCAAGGGACAATTCTCGGACCCTATCTGCGGATATTATAGAACTGAAACAAATGCTATCAGTTTCGCAAAGAGACCTGCTTGGGAGAATGTACAAAGGCATGAATGGCTGGAAGACATATACAAGCGTGTTTTCATCTCCTCTTGCAAAGAATACAAAGCCAGTCATGGATTTATATGGCCTGATTATCTGGAGATCTGCGCTCCAACCTTCAGGGATGAATGTAGTTGCGGCTTTTTCATTTGAGTCAGCCCATTTAACAAAGCGACTCTCCTTTGGACCTTGCGACTCTATTGTACTGATGTCACCTGTATTGTTAAGTGCAAGTGGATAGCTGCTGCTGTAGATTATGTCTTCGTTTGAGTTTGTATCTATTAAGAATTTAGACAGCTTGTCCATATTTTCAGCTAGCCTGAAAGCAGGTGTGCTTGATTCAGCGCTTTTTGCCTTCCGCCAACCATCAGGAGCAGCAGCAATATCCTCTGCAGGTATTGAAGATGGGATTGTCATAACATCTGATTGGCTTTTGAAAATATCCCAACCAGCCCGTAGAAACGTTATTGTTTGTTCAGCTCCCTGTGCTTCGGCATATTCTGTCTTTGGCTTATCAATAGATATTGAACTGGATAGAAATAGTAAAAGTGCACAACAGATTAGCCAGCCATAACGAATCGACAAGCGGCGATATACCTGTACAATGATGGGATTTAACAATTAACTTGAAGAAATATTCTATTATTATCTTCTATTAGCTCATGTCGAAATTGATAAAAAATTTTACGGGTTATCACTTATTATTGACAGGAGAGACCCAGCTACGCGCTAGAAGGACGAGGATAAAGATTCTCAAGGCTATAGCAGATAGGAATGGTGTAGCTGGTTTTTCAGACATTAAGCTTTCTACAGGACTTTCTACTGGCTCAATCTACTATCATCTTGAGCGCATGGGCAACTATGTCACCAAGAACTCGAAATACTACATGATCACAGAAGAAGGTCTGCAACTCTTGCGTGAAGTCGATCCGAAATATGCAGGCGCTGCCACGCTTAAGAGAACAGAAGAGCAGGTACAGCCAGAAGGTTCTGATACATCAGAAGAAACCATCAGCCGGTCGCGCTACTTAGGCGTGCGCCACTATGTCTTTTTGGGTGTAGTGCTGACAGCCACTGCATTTGCTGCTGCGGGTCTACTTACAGACTGGCAGGCCTTCTTTCTAAATGCAGGCGTCATAGCACCGATAGCAAGTGCAGCTACAATTGTAGCATCATTTTTGATGATAAGGTACTCTTATCCCACAATCAGATACAGGGGCATGATGCTTTCAGTTTCAGCGCTTACAGTCTTGCTTGCAGGGCTCTTCGTATTTTCAGGTGTCCAATTCACTGGCGCATCACCGGTACAGCCATATGATAATACGATGGATGCCCTGCTATCATCATATTCTATACATTGGCAGATTAGATAGGCATAGATAGCGCGTGCTGACTGACAGATAAGTCCCTTAACATTCTTGATTTGTGGATAGATAATATATCTAAAGATTGAACAGTACTATCATCAACTGATTAACCACAACAACTGATGATTTAAATGACAGAAGAATCACCAGAGCCATTAATTTATGCTGTAGAATTTATAGACAGTAGCGAGTTTTTACCTGCCTACTCAAATATTACCAGTGCTTTTGGCATCCTTATACCGGAATCTGTCTAGTTTGATCAACTGGTGGTACGACCCAAACCGCGAACTGTCGATACTGTCAAGCGATGAGTCCTGATCCTCACTTTCATCAACAAACACCTTCAGTGTCTGATATGTAGTAGAGCGTTGTACTGGTACCTTGCCAGCGGCTCTTATCAACTGCCGGATCTCTTTTGGTCTCATCAGCTGCCCATGTGGGGCACCTGCAGCTGTAGATATACTCTCGTTGATCAGAGTACCACCAAAATCGTTTACGCCAGCTGCGAGCAACAGCTGTGACATCCTCGCCCCTTCCTTAACCCATGAGACTTGTATATTAGGAATATGATTGTTCAACATTATCCGTGCCACAGCGTGCATCTTGACTACCTCGTTGCCATCTGCCCCCGGTCTGATTCTAGGAATGATCTTGCGGTTGTACATTGGCGCTTCAGTATGTACAAAGCTGAGCGGTACAAATTCTGTAAAGCCGTGCGTCTGCTTTTGGATGTTACGTAAAAGGTCAATGTGCTCTGCCTTATGGCGTGACGTTTCAATGTGGCCGTACATTATGGTCGAAGTAGTAGGTATTCCTAGAGTATGAGCTTGCTTGATGACTGCAGTCCAGTCTTTCACTGAAATCCTGCCCGGCGATATCATATCTCGTAGACCCTGGTCAAGAATCTCTGCTGCAGTACCCGGTAAGCTCCCAACTCCAGCCTCTTTTAGCATTTTGAGGTATTCTGGCACAGGTGTTTCAGATCTTACTGCTCCATATACCACTTCTTCAGGAGAAAACGCGTGGATGTGTATGCTGGGCAGTTCTTTCTTAATTGCCTTGCAGATGTCGATGTAGATATGCCCATCCATCTTGGGTGGCAGACCAGCCTGTATACACACCTCTGTGGCGCCAAGGCTTGCAGCTTCCTGCGCTCTTCTCACAATCTCATCAATAGGAAGAAAATAGCCTTCCTCTTCGCGAAAGTCTCTACTAAAAGCGCAAAAGCCGCACTGCTTTATGCATACGTTTGTAAAGTTGATGTTTCTATTAACCACGTATGTTGCATAATCACCCAAAGTCCTTCTGCGGAGTTCATCTGCGACCATTACTGATAGGTTCAGTTCAAGTCCAGTAGAATCAAAGAGTTTGACTGCCTCATCTACTGATATATCCTTAGCGCTCAGTGCCTTGTCGAGGGCTGACGCCACTATAGGATCGGCATTTTTAAGGAGCGAATCAATCATTGACATAATAATCCTCCTTTACTAAACCCGAGCTGTCAGCAACCAAGCTTACATACTTTTGCAGCCGCTCCGACGTAATAAATCCACCTTTGAGGAATTCAGGATAGATTGGAAGACGTGCTCTGAGCCTGCGGCCCTTGCTTTCAGTTACCTCTCTTACTAGCCCAACAGAAGGCCAAGGAAACTCAGGGTTAACATGATCAATTGTAACTGGGGATATGCCGCCCCAGTCATTTATGCCGGCGGATATGTAACGGCCAAAGATATCAGGGTTGAGGTTTGGAGGCACTTGAATATTCATGTCCGGCATCGCTATCCTTGCTATAGCAACTGATCGAAGAAAATACTCTGGTGATACTGGTGGAAACTTCGCCATACCGGTCTCCGGCTTGGGAGCAAAGTTCTGCATTATGACTTCCTGTATGTGGCCATACTTTTCGTGCAATTGCCTTATCACAAACAGCGAATCAATCAGCTCTTCTTGTGTTTCACCTATGCCTACAAGTAGACCACTAGTAATAGGGATCCTAAGCTCGCCGGCACTCTCAAGCGTCTTCATCCTTACCTTTGGATTCTTACTTGGCGCACCTTCGTGTGGCATACCCTTTTCCATTAGGCGCTCGCTTGACGTTTCAAGCATCAGTCCAAGGCTTACGTTAATATCTTGCAGCATAGACATTTCCTTTTTGGTCAGGCTGCCAGCATTTGTGTGTGGAAGCAATCCCGTTTTTTCAAGAACAAGCTCACTCATGCAGTAGATGTATTCAACAGTTGAGGAATAGCCAAGAGAACGAAGCCAAGTTCTCGCCTGTTCGTATTTTTGCTCCGGTCGCTCACCTGTTACAAACAACGCTTCTGTACAGCAAAATTTTTTGCCAGCCTCCGCTATCGCAATAACCTGACTAGGGTTCAGTATAGAAAGCATTGGATCATTGGGTTCCTTTTTGTAGGTGCAGTAAGTGCATGTGTCACGACAGAGATTTACAAGATTAATGAATACTTTTCTTGAATACGTGATTATGTCCGGTCTTGACATGTCCCTTATCCTGCCTGCGGCCATCAACAGCATATCAGTTGGACATTCTGCCATCAATTGATACGCTTCAGCTTTCGTCACTCCGGAGTAGAAGGCACGGTGAAGCATCTCGGCAACAGCATGATTGATGAGCAAATGCAGCAGTATGGAAAGTGTACATCACTAATAAACAATATTGGGACTTTGTATACTATATTAATGATAAGAGAATAGTAAAAAGAGTCAGTCGGTTTGTTAGTTTTTTCCTCTTCCTCTCTTCTTTATTAGTATTTACCTTTGTTTTGTAGTAGTTGGACTATTGACGCTCTCTGAGCAACTTAAAACAGGTGGAGGGATGTTCCCATGTGATAAAATAAGAATAATCCATATCAACGACAAAACAGAAGTCGAGAGGCAAAAACAATCTTTTTTTACAACGCAGGAAAAGAAGAGGGTAAGAACCCTTCTCACTATTCCCTGCTAGAAGTTTTCACAATCTGCCGTTTTAGTGTCTCCTTCAGTTTCATTATAGCCTATGATTGTATCTTCTCCTCCACCACAGATGAATCTATTTGCGCCTCCGCCTCCAATTAATATGTCATCACCTTCTAGGCCGACTACATTAGGCGTATTTGATCTTAATACGCTGGGTACAGAAAACAGCATTACTATAGCGGCCGCTGCCAGTATGCAGATAACTATGAGCATCACGATTCTATTTCTTTTATCATCGAGATAGTTTTTGTTTTCCATAAACAACACATTATACCATTATTGAGATATAGATGCTATAATATTACTATTATTTTAATAACGCAATTAAGGATACACGTGCATGTATGTTTTTGTTTTCCCCCATTACTTTACCTCAAAACATGCAAAAAATATAATACATGATTAGTTGACTTTGCTTCAAGTTCTGCTTAAATAAAGCACCTTTATTGCGCAATAACAAATGAGGTATTTGTCTGACAATAATATCCTCGTTTGCGACTCTGTCAAGCAGCCAGCTCGGACTTACTAGGCCCTACAAATCATGCATATAATATACAATGTTATTTTGTATTACTAGTAAACAAATTACTAATAAACAATATTACTGCTAAGGAGCTTCTTGCTGGCTAGGCCTGGGCGCTAGAGTTGCGATAACTTCCATTGTCTGCCCTTGACGCAGAATCGTTAGTTTCAGATCATCACCTACCGACTTTTCCATTTCCACATAGGCCAAGAGATCGTCGATCTTTCTTACTGTATTGTTATCGACTGCAATTATTACATCGCCCCCAAGCCTTATGGGTCTGCCATCAATGATTGCATCTTGGTTACCTTTTAGGATTCCAGCCTTTTCTGCAGGACTTCCGGCTACTACATCCATAACCAAAAAGCCGCGTGGCTCATTGAGACCGAGGCGGTCAGCTATGCTAGGCGTCATATCCCTACCCGCGACCCCAAGCCATGGATGCTGGTATGATCCTGTGGTAATAAGCGATGGCACGATCTGAGCTATTGTGTTTGACGGAATAGCAAAGCCAACACCAGCAAACTGTCCCGTCGTCGAATAGATGGCAGAATTAATGCCGATCACCTCACCCCTCATGTTGAGCAGCGGCCCACCGGAGTTGCCGGGATTGATAGGGGCATCAGTCTGGATGACATCAGGTATCGTAAAACCTTCCTCTCCTCCTGCAGGGATCTGCCTGCCTACTCCACTAACGATGCCAGTACTCAGGGAACCAGAAAGCCCAAAGGGATTGCCAATTGCAGCCACACGCTCGCCTACTCTCACCTTTAACGAATCTGCTAGTGACAATGGGAGAAGTTTTTCCTTTGATACCTCTTCTGCATACAGAACCGCAATATCGGCAGATGGGTCTGAACCTATCAGAGAAGCGCGATATACAGTGCCATCTGGAAACGTTACGTCCAGCCTGTTACCTCCGCCGCTGACAACGTGATGATTTGTAATGATATGACCATTGTCGTCATATACAAAGCCCGATCCGAGCCGGGATTCAAAGACATCTGTTTCACTGCTGTCAGTTATTTGAACGACTGAGTTTTCTACCTTCTGGAAAAGATCTGTCAAGCTCAGCTCTGTATCTGAAGCTTTGACAATGCCCACTTGGCCTATCTGAAAGGCATCATCGCTAAGGCCTCTCCTTCTTCCATCTGTAGTAGTTGTTTGTACAAGATCATTCAGAAGTGGCACATTGCTAAGGAAATCATTAGCATCTCTAAACTGCAAATATACAAATAAGATCACAATAACGGCAGTAATAATAATTGACACGGCTAGAATAGCCTTGTTCAAAAGTAGGAAAAATTATTGCATATTGTTCTAATAATCTTTTGCACGATTGAAAAACATTAAGAGGTGCGCATCTGCAACGACTCCGGCTTTCGGACATGTTTTTGTATCTCAGGCTCTAGCCGTTTTTCTTTTCCCTTCCTGGCTACTACTACTGTCATGCATATTGGACAGCTTGGCATACGGCATGGCTGGGGACAATATTCCTCGTAAATACAGTCCTTTTCAAAATTAATGAGTTTTAGCCTGCTCTTTACATAGTGCCACCCGCCGACAGGTAATAGCTGAGATAGTACATCCTTTCCTACTTGAATTTCATGAACATCCAGATGCGCTACAGTTATCTGTATTCTACGGCCTACAGTCTCTATGTCCTCATGACTTCTACCATGGGGTATGCGAACGCGCTGGATAGTCATAGATTTAGGAAGCTCAATTATGCGCGGAGTTTCAACACCATTACTATTACTACTAAAATCATAGCGCCCTCCAGCCGCTTCTATAGAAAGCGGAATATGTTCGCAAATGATCGAGATAAACTCCAAGACCATAGGCTCGAAGGAAGCGGTTTGGTCTTCCTCTATGTTTGTATTATGAATGTGTCGTGAATTGTCTCTACGAACACAAAACCCTTTGTAGGTTTTAAGATTCTCTATAGCCTCTTGCTCGGCTTCTTGTTCTTTTAGGACATGCTCTATGTTTAAGCTAGACTGCTTTACTGCCAAGTCTTTTTTATGCCTCGCCATTCTCCCTGTTCTCATGCAACATTCTTTGTTTGATTATTTGCTGATGTAAGGTGTCGTGCTTACCTCAACTTCGGGTTCTTCTTCAAGAAATTCTACTAAACGCGTGTAGTATAGCAGAAATTCCCTTCCCTTTGTAGTGGTCCTATATACTACTCCATCAGGAGATACATCCTGTGCGATCAGCCTCTTTTCGATCAGCTCTCCAAGGTAGAGGTGTACCTGCTCGTAGCTTAGATTCGCTCTGTACATTATATGAGTCTTTTTTATTCCAGAGGTGGCAAGTCCTAGCACATCGCCCATTATCTGAATTTTTCCCCTATTGTTTTTGCGTTCGTACATCATTTCTGTATTCTTTACATCATTAGATAGATTAGGTGCACGATGGAACAGCCGTTTCAGGCCTTTAGTTCCAATCATTTGTATAGTATATTTATATTATTAATTCTTCTACGACAGAGGATTTTGAGTTTTATTTACTGTATATTTTCTATCACGCCAGCTAACAGCACCTTTCCTCTTCTTTGCGTCAGCAATCGCTGACATAAAGCTCAATGAAATGAGAGCGCCACTCAAAGGAGCAGCAAATGCATACAGAGGGCTTTCAAATACGGCCAGCCGGCATTGCACTGCAGTAGTAATCATTATCAAAGCAATGGCTGACATTTGCAATCCAAACAGTATCTGAAACGATGGCGATATAGTGTTTCCAGCAAAGCTAGTTGCTGCTACTATCGGAAGATATGGCAGAAATACAAAAGGTGCAAACAGTATGAAAAATACAGCCATGGCCATCATATAGGCATCTACTTTGTCTTGATAGTAAACAGGTATCATTAAGCGGCGAAGACCTTGCCACAAAGTTGGAAGATCCCGTGCCCATACCGCATCTATGTGGGACTCGCCTCTGACCATTTTCATCCTGAACTTGCTAGTCTTGACCTTACCACCAAGTGCTCCGTCCTCTACCAACTCCTCCTTTACTCCTTCGTGAGTGCCGACTGCCTCGTAAGTACTTCTTGTGATAATGAAAAAGCTGCCAAAAAAATAGCCTGTCTTAGTGTTTGGGTCGTTTACCCGGATTGGAGAAAAGCGTGTGTGCAAAAATGTTGCAAGAGCGGGCAGAGTCATCTTTGTCCAAAAGTCGTTACAGATGAGTCGAGGAACAGCAGTCAGTGCCTCGAGATTCTCTGATATAAGATGCCCAACTGCAAGAGACATTGTTGAACGCAAATGTTTGCTATCAGCGTCTGTAAACATCAAGAGTTCTCCTCGAGCCTGCAGATACCCTTGATAACATGCCCAGTTCTTGCCAGTCCACCCCTCCGGTTTAGGCGATGCATCAATGTGCATGACGCGCAAGTCATTAGCTGCATAAGCCTTCATTATTTCACCTGTCCCATCGGTCGACGAGTCGTTGATTGCAATTATTTCAAAGTTTGTATAATCCTGCCCAAGCAGGCTGTCAAGACAACGTGCAATATAACGTTCTTCGTTGCGAGCAGGCAGGATCACGCTTACTTTTGGGAAGCGGCTTACCCTCGTACGGTCAAAGGATTCAAGCATTGGAGATTGCCTAAATGACTTGGTCATATATGTAAGGAAGTACATCCAAACACCAAATATGCCCGCCATTATAGCAGCCAATACCAAGTTTGTTATTGTAAGGGCAAGCTCTTCCATTGCATCATCATCATCTTCTTCTAGCAAGAAATAGTGGGCTATTTATTCGACTGCTTTCGCAATGCGTGCAAGCGCTTCTTCAGTTCCTTCTGCAATGTGTCTTTTCACCATTCCTGTGAACACACCTAGGAACCCGGCCAGCTTGATATTCCATACCACATCGATCCTTGTCTTTAGATTGTCTAAAGGGCTCAGTGTCACAGTCTTGGTCCCCCTAATGGGTCCCTCTGTTATCATTATTTCAACCGACTTTTGTGGGTTGAGCAGGACTGTCTGACGGCATTTTGAGTCTCTAAACGCAATGGTGACCTCGCGCTCGATCTTATTGCCAGCCTTGCTGATATTTTTTACAGTCTTGGTACCATGCCAGTACTGAGGTTCATTGTCAACGTCTGCAACAATGTCCCATATCCTGTCAACGGGAGCAGAAACCTCACGGCTTGTATTGATGGTTACCATTACCTTGAGTGATATATATCTATAATCTAATATAAGATTGTACTTTATATTCTAGCCATCTTCAGCCTGACGGGTGAGGCATGATGATGAGGAGACGGATTATTTTGTTTTGTTAAGGAAACAAGAATACACAAGCCCTAAGCTTGATACTAACATTTCCTTTCAACTGCTATTGCAGTTATGCCGGGCTGTAATCTTGTCACTAATAAAATTGGCTTTATCCCAAAAGGCGCCAAAAAGGACGCCAAGCAGAGCCCAGAACATGCTGATGGTGATTGCGCTTGTTATTCTAAAGCCCAAGACTAGATCTATTGGTGCATTTATTGGGTCAGGGTTCGCGGGCATTGCAAGATATGCTCCTGCCATTATAGCGGCATATGTCGAGGGAATTATTATTATCGCCTTCTTCTTTGTATTATTCGAAGATGCCACCACCCTCTTCCGATACAAGAATGCAAGCCCAAGCGCGCTAAATCCCGATATCGCCAAAAATGCAACATAAAGACTCTGTCTGTAATAGATCGTTTCAGGATTTCCTACTGCGGGAGGGTTTGGAGGGTATTTGAGCGCAGGCATCAAAAATAATACGAACCACATGATGCTGGCAACAATAAGCGCCTTCTTCTTGTTGTTATTGATGCCAGAAATTGAGCCGTGTGTATATGCAAAGACAATTCCATATAGTGATCCTATCGATAAACCCAAAATGGTGCCGGCAATTATTTCGCCTCCTTTTTGCCAGAACCTGTAGGCTGCAAATTCAGATGGGTTGCTCATTACTTGGCCGCTTTGAGCAGCGTTCCTCATTTCAAGTTCTATTGCACGCTCGATATACGGCTCAACTGCAATCTGGTTGATAGCACCCCAGATAGTTCCTGCAATCGCTCCAGCAAGGAGAGTAATAGCAATAAAAGCGATAGTTTTCATAAAGGACCAGGTAGGTTAGTTAGTGGCACGGAAATCCTGCTGCGTGCCTCATATCGTGGTAGAACTCATGGGCCCAATTTGTTCCCTGCTCGCCGCCTCCGCTACCATCAGCTGGCACGGTGAAGCCAAGTACTTCACCCTGATCGAATCCAACTATAAAGACTCCAAAAGCAAGCACTGCAAGAAGAATACCTACTGCAATCCTTGGAACGCCTCCTGAAGATGTTTTTTTTGTTGTTATCTGGTCACTTGCTAGCATTCACCTCGGATACAAGCGGCTTCTATATAAAGAGTGGGATGGTTTATCCAACTCGCATGTAATAAATATTGCACATGCTCTCGTACTGTGTCATGTATGCACATGTACATCATGATGCTTGAGAGGGTTGCAAGCAGGTATGCTCCAAGCAGGGCACTTTCCTTTGATCTTGTACATGTGTTTGCAGCTTTGCAAAGGATAGGAAACAAGGGCGTAGCGAGCAGGAGTGCACTGTGTGGGGAATTGGTTCTCGGCGAAGGGACAGTCAAAACGCTTGTAAAACATCTAAAGATGCAAGGTCTTATCAAAACATCAAACAGGGGCACAAAGATGACTGCCAAAGGAAAGGGTGTATATGAAGGACTGCTATCAGCAATTCCGGCAGAAATGAGCTTGCCCAAGTGCTCAGTCGCCCTTAGCAGGTTTAACTATGCAGTGCTCGTCAGGGAGTTTGGCTTTGCAGTTGGATTAGGAATTGAGCAACGGGACGCTGCCATAAAGATGGGCGCAACAGGTGCCACGACTCTGCTTTTCAAGGACAACAAATTTGTTATGCCTGCAAGCAGCAATGATTCACTAAAGAAAGACCGTGAGGTGCGCAGGATGCTAGTTGAAAAATTAAATCCAAGGGATGGTGACGTAATAATAATAGGGAGCGCAGATAGCAATGAAAAGACTGCCGAGCTTGGTGCAAAAAATGCAGCGCTACTGACAATACTTAATCATGAGAAGAATCATCATCATTGAACTTGAGGTTCGTGCCACCTTGTTATGGATATAAGGAGACCTTAACTGGCAAGTCCATTCAAAGCCGTTTTGCAGCAGCTGTAGTTGAAGAGCTGTGATTGCTGCTCCGGTAGCATACGGGTAGGATACACGTCTACCTCCACGCTTCATTTCTTTTACTACTTTACAGGATCGGGCTCTTTTCGTCTTCGTGCTGCACAAACTACAAAAAGGTAATCTGTAAATTCTATGAGATATATATGCAAACCTCACATTGATCTTACTGCACGCCAATTTTTTTCTAAAAATAAACCATACTTTTTCAATCCTTATATCTTTCATGATGCTCAACTTTAGCTGAGAGAGATGACTTTTTCAGTGATACTTGTATGTGTGGACGGTTCAGAATCTTCGATGAAAGCAGCCGACTATGCTATCAAGATGGCGAAAAAACATGAGGCTCAGCTTATCTCATTACATGTCGTTGTGTCGCAGCTTGGCTATGCATATTCATCTGGCGCTTTTGGACTTGTTACACCAAGTGCAATAAATGAGCTTTTAGACAAATCAAAGCAGGAAGCACGCAAGTGGTTTGACGAAATTGAGAAAAAAGCTATGGCACAAGGAGTCAATGTCAAGGTAGAGATGGTGGCTAGCCCTACCTCTATAGTACCTGCAATAGTAGACTACGCCGAGAAAAATAAAGTTGATCTCATAATAACTGGCACAAAGGGACGGCGCCGGTCGGGTTTGGCCAAACTATTACTTGGCAGCGTCGCATCAGGTGTAGTGACATATGCCAATTGCCCTGTCATGGTGGTAAAGTAGACAATCACCATACGCTACTTTATTACTCGTCTTCCTTTTATCTTATCGTGGGTACTTGGCTCAGCACTGTTAGGCGCAGGGACTGAAGGTTTGCTCACCTTTCTAGTAGGCTTGGGTGTTTCATCCAACTCTAGCTCCTTCGCTTGCTCGGTATCTAGCGGCTCGTTAATCTCTTTTTTATGGCTCATATAAGATGCTGGTTTTTTTATGCTAAAAATGTTCATGGCAATAGCAAAATTAGCCAGGTAGCATGCCAGGTAACTGTAAAAAGACATGATGTGCAGAGGCAGCCATGAGTCAGCAGAATTTGTCTTCTGCTTATTCAGAGGAACCTTTGCATGAAAGACTTCAGATGATAGATACCCTCAAGGCACCGATCATCCAAATGGGCCGCAGCCTTGGTTATGAAGTGGTAGAGAACCATGACCTTGGTGCTGTGCCTGTACACGTAGCGTGGATTTTCAAGCCCGAACCAGAGTCGACGCCGGACAAGAGTATACTTCAACTACAGAAGTATGTCACTGCCGTTACGCCTTCAACACTTGCTTCCAAGAGTGGAATAAAGGGTGCGCGGGAGCTTGAAAGCGCACAGACTGGAGAGGTGGTATAAAAATTGGCACAAGCTGTAAGCCTAGATGCAATAATCGATATGGGTCAGGAAAAAGGTTTCAAAGTAGAGCAGGATGTTGACTATGGCGCAGGCCCAGTAGACATAGTGTGGAACGTCAATGTCCACCCAGCTCTTCCAAACGTAAAGTGTGGTTTTGTAGTTCTAAAAGCTGAAGAAGGCGGCAACCAAGATACTGAAGACAATCAGCTGTCACTAAGAAAGATAGAAGAAGCTGCTTTCCGGGGGATAAGAAGCGGCCTTGATAAGGTATATCTTGTAGCAGAAAATGATGATATGGCAAAGTCTATC
>DATFBV010000024.1:0-15883 GCA_035253605.1 Nitrososphaera sp. | reverse complement strand
AAATCTGAGTGGCATACCAAACCTTGACGACGTAATCACAGACTCACAATTGAACGTGATTATTGCGTGGAGGATAGCTACTTACCATGTGCCACTTGTCCTTTGTTGGATCGCTCTCATGAAGATCACTGTATACAGGGTTCCAGCTCCCAATATCCGGCAGCCAATCAAAGGAAATCAAGACAAAAAGTCAGAGAATGATACTACCCTTACACAATAGGGCGGGGCCTGGCCATAAAGAATACCTGAGGTTTCCTTGCTAGGTAACAGTTATCACAAAGACTTCATCATATAATACAAGCCGTTGCTTTGGATTTTACAAAGCAAGGGTTCACGTAATTTTATTCATTCTTCTATCAAAGGTATAATAAGAAATTAACTAATCTGGTAAACAAAAGTAACATACTTACTCCCTAAACCTATAGCACAATTTTCATATGTTTACAACCCTTTCCTCCTTCAAAAGTATCAACAAGCCTCGCATTAGTAAATTGAATTAATTACGACTAGAAATTATCGTGGCAAGATCTGCTAGATGTAAATCTTTCTTTGCTATACGACTCTCTGCAGTAATTTAATTCACATAGTAAACGTCGTACCTGTCTCGGCAACATACGAAGTTGCAAGTTCGTACCAGACTTTAGGTGTAATTCATGGGACTTGGGTTACCTGGTCTCTCTTCTGAATCGCTTGAGACGAGGAATGAACGGAAGTTGACCATCGTAAGTCATATTATAGAGTCGAGAAAAATTTCAGCCGAATAGTGGAGGTGGCGAGATGCCAAAATTAAACTGACTTGTGCTTGACTAAAAGAGAATAGTGACACCTGCTACGCCAACTCGTCCTGCTTAGAAATAATAGTCCCATTCATTAAGGATTGGGTGGCGTTTGGTTTAAGTACATATGCTAGCGTGGGTAGTGAACTAATTGGGATCAATATATAGTGACAGCACCTTCACTGATTATGCTTCGTCGTCATCCTCTTCTTCAGGAGAAGAGGATGACGACGAAGCAGCAGGTAGGTCAGATTCGACATCCATTAGTTGTAGCTCCTGCAACTCAAAACGATATATTGCCTTCATGTCAAGACCAAATTTCGTCTTAAGGAGCTCGACTACTTTGGCGCTCAAGCTAGCCATGAAGACTTTGATCTTGTACTCATATACAAAACCCTTCATAAAATCCGACATCTTCATTGATTTGGGCACATCTAGACCCTCAACGATTGTTCTGCCATCAGGCATCTGCTCGTAGACCTGGATATCGACTTTGTAATCACTTTCGTAAATGTCAAGGAAGTAGCCGGTCCTTGTTATTACTTCGGGCTGGCCAAACTGGGCAGATCTTATCTCGTCCTCCGCCCATTTGGGAAGTCCCTCTTCCTGAGAGCTGTCCTCACTTTTTGTCACCTTTGTCCTTCCCATAATGCTAGTCTAGCGTATATCATTGCATTTAATAGCTTTTCCAACCCAAGTTGCGTATGCAGCTAAGTATGTCTACAAAATATAACCATATGGTTATTCAATTATGACGTTTCTATTTAACGCCGTTATCGCTAGTTAGTTGCTATGACAAGCTTCAGCAGCAACTGGATAAAAGAAAATAAACCAACAATGTCTGAGACGATAAAGCAGAATGTCGGCCAAGCACAACCACTTAAACCAAGAATCGAGCTTGCCAAGAAGAAGGTTCAGGCACAGAACCAAAAGCTAGAGACGATTCTGGAGAAATTACGAGGCAAAGAAAGATCTCTCTTCAACCAAACTGTTTATGCTCTTCAGAAACATGATATTCCGCAGGGAAAGATGATCTCAAATGAAATTGCCCAAGTGAGAAAGACAACCAAGATGATCTCACAGCTCAAAATCGCGCTGGAACAGATACAGCTCAGATTGGAATCAACTATCGATCTTGGAGATGTTATGGTGGCAATCGGTCCTGCGATGGGTGCACTGACAAAAGTGAGGACAGGAATTGGAGGAGTAATGCCTGAGGTAGACAGAGAACTTGGAGAAATTAATGGCGTTTTCAGCGACATCATGATGAGTGCAGGATCTTTGGGTCACAGCTCATTCGCCTTCGATGCAAGCGGTGAAGAAGTGGACAGAATACTTGCAGAGGCAGGCGCAGTGGCAGAGCAAAGGATGAACGATAGCTTTCCCGATGTCCCAATTGGGTCATACTCCAGCAGCACCCGGACATCAGCAGGCGAGCATCCACAATAAGAAATTACCTTATCTCTTTTTCTTTTTGTTTAAACATCCAGTTTGAATAGTTCAAATATTTATTTACTGAATTGTAAATTTTGTAAACAGAATGACTTCAACTACCGGAGCTATATTATGCTTATCTGAAATCTAAGCAACTATGTCCCCCTTGCATTTATCTCATACACATTGAACATTGTGTCGTTAAATATGATATCGATTAGGGTTTTTATCATACGACAATATAGATACACATATTGTGTCCAATGCTAATATTTTCTCAGAACATTGAAGGCAGCCTTATGATGCCGACGCCTGCTGTACTGCAGCAGCGCCCGGGACTTCAACATGGATCATTATCTGGTGTTCCTCTTCTGCCTTAACTATGTAGCCGGGTATGTTCACTTTGCGGTTGCCTATAGAGACATGGCCATGGCTCACTATCTGCCTTGCTTGGTATGGTGAAGTGGTGCCGATCTTTTTCATGACTATTGTCTGAAGGCGCCGCTCTAGTAGGTCTTCGATTTTCAGGTTCAATATATCATCAAGTGTCGCACCCTCTCTTGCTAGACCAAGCCTATTCAAAAAATTCAGCAGTCTCTTCTCCTTTTCTGCTCTCAGTTCAGCTGAGAGTGCCAAAAGAGCTCGGGCTTGGTTCCTGATCCTTGCGACCTCCGTCTCAGCCTTCCAAAGCTCTCTCTTATTCCTAAGACCATAAGAGCCCATGACATAAAGTTCAGCGTTCAGCTGGTCTGTAGTCCAGATCATTCTGGGCCTGTGGAAGGTTTTCTTTGCCTTACGAGGATCTCCCATTTAGCACCACCATCGTCTATTTCTTGGCTGGCTCCTTTGATGAGGGGGCTGGATTGGTTGTACCACCACCAGCAGCAGGAGCAGCAGAAGGAGCAGCTGCTGCTCCTTCTGCTGCTGGCGCAGCCGGTGCTGCGCCAGGCATAGCTTTAACTTTCTTGACTCCCACTGCTCCGCCCCTTCTGCCCGTGGTTCTAGTACACTGGCCCCTTACTCTTAGTCCAAACATGTGTCTATATCCACGCCAACTCATTACGAGCTTTTCGCGCTCAATATCATTTGAGGCAGCAAAATCGAGATCCGAAGTTATCATGTGGTTGTTCGAGCCGTCATCCATATTTTTCCTTCGGTTGAGGTACCATTGTGGGATCCCGGCCCTGGCAGGGTTGGAGATCGCTTGTTCTATCTCACGGATATCGTTTTCAGTCAAAAGACCAACACGCATGTTAGGGTTAATGTTAAGTGACTGAATCAATACTTGAGCAAAATTATAGCCTACACCTTTAATTTCACTAAGGGCAACAATCAATTTTTTGCCGCCCTCAATGTCCTTTCCAGCGATTCTGAGGATATGTTTATACTCGGATGCAGACAAACTAAAATCACGAAACAATATTCGGCAATAAAAACCATGCTGGATCTGACAGGCTAGAACTTTGTAATATTACAATGTTTCCGTTTGCACGAGCCTTAGATCTTCAATATGAATTCCCAAGCCTTTTTGATCAAAAATTGGTTATTGGGAGGCTTGATTCAGCAATACATTATAGACAGTAATATGGGCTCCGAGTGGCTATACAATCTTGTTGGGAGGAGCAATTCAACGTTAAAAAATTGCTGCATGATAAAAGCTATCTAAATGATAAAAGAGCAAGCATAGAGGAGAATTATAAATACCAGAGCTGTCTATCAAAAAACCCTAGTTGAGTTCTAACAATCTTTAAATTTGTGTTGACTAAGAAACCTCCATCTTCAATATGAGCTCCAGAATACAGGAAACAGTTCATCGCGCTTATACTTCAAAACCAAAGTATAGTGAAGTAATGTCAGGCGTACCCGAGGATTATGAGCAAATTAGGACACTCGGAGATCTACTCAATATATGTTACAGATATGTCACTGTTCAAGAACAAATGCGAAGCAACTTGATTGCCAAGCTGAAAAAAGGGGAACACCCATTCCCCGGCATCATAGGATACGACGATGACGTTGTCCCTGCCATCAATAGAGCAATCTTGTCGGGCCACGATATGCTACTTGTTGGCCAGATAGGGCAAGCTAAGACCAAGATTGCAGATGCGATAGCGCAGAACCTCCTCTCGCCAATCCCTATAGTAAGGGGTACAATAACAAGCGATATTCCTATATTAATTCCAGAAGATGAATTAATTGCGCTCTTGACTGATACTGAAATCTCTAGAACTAAACCAGAATTCACGGTGTCGCCAGAATGCGAGGATATCATTCGAGCTAACAAGCTTGAGACCAAGATCGATTGGGTAAGCGGCGCAGACAGGTACAAGTACATACTGTCAACGCCGGACATTTCAGTCAAGGATCTGGTTGGGCAGATTGATGCAATCAAGATAGCCAAAAAGGGAGTCGAGCTTTACAATATCGAGTCATATTCTGCAGGTCAGTTATTGCAGGCAAGGCATGGCATATTGTGCATTGACGAATTGCCAGTACTCGATCCACGCAAGCAGGTGTCCCTGCTCAGTGTTCTTCAAGAGGGCAAGTTTACTACAGGAGCGTATCCGATCGTATTCAAACCTGATGTCAGAATAATTACAACTGCAAACCCCATCGACTATACACACTCAGGCAAGATAATCGAGCCGTTATTTGATAGGTTGAGAAGCCATATAGACACGCACTATCCCAAGACTGTAGAAGATGAGATGCTTATCGTTATTCAGGAAGCAAAGATTGCAGATTCCAAGAACGTTATGTTGCCTGTATTCATGATAAAAACGATAGCTAAGATAACACAGATGACTCGTATGCACCATGATGTAAACCATGATAAGGGAGTTAGCGTTAGAATGTCTGTTCATTCAATGGAGATGGTGATAGGAGAAGCGGAACGTACACGCTCTATTGTGTATGGTATTAAGGCAATTCCGCGCTTTTGTGACATCCATTGTATCCACCAGTCATCAAAATTTGAGCTTGGTGAAATGGAAGACACTCGCCAGAACAGAAAGAATGTGCTTGATTCTATAATAGAAAACGCGCTGAAGGAAGTATCACTTGATTACATTCAAAAGCTAGCGCCAGAACAGTTGACAAAAGTCAAGAATGATTTTGCAAAGAATAAGACATTTCAAGTTTCGCAAACAATAGTTGGTGATGGCGGTAGCAAGAGGGTCGACTCCGACTATGAGTCACAGCTCTCCAAGTTCCCTGCACTCAAGCAGGCAGTGAAAGAAACCATTGCTAGAGTACAAGAAGAGCAAAAGCACCTAATCGAGCAAGCCATACAGCTTGGAATAAAGACAGACAATATCTTACTGAGCAAGGATTTGAATGGGGAGTTTACGGCATCTATGACTGAGGTAATACTTGAAGGCTTGCGGCACACTCAGCCTCCACTCTTGGATAAAAAGGATAACAACATTTATGACCTTGCATAATACTGCACTAGGCAGCAAGAAATTCATATACTTTCCTCTCAATAAAGAGGATCAGGAGCAAAGGCAGGAAAGCCAAGGTCAGCATGAGCTCCCCCGCAATATACTAGATAAACTGCTCAAGGCAATAGGAAGAGAGGCACTAAAGGAAAAGACGCCTAGCCTGCAGGAGCTTGAGCAAACCCTTCAGGGAGTAATGTCATCGCTTTCAAAACAGCAAGAACTCAGCCAACAACAACAACAGCAGAGTTCGGGATCGGTGACTGATTCACAGGAGGAAAGTGGAGATGATTATGGCATGCCCTTCGTTGCATACCTTATGCAAAAGGGCTATCTAAAGGATTCTCCAAAGTGGCTTAGCGCTAAGGGCTTTACTGCAATAGGCGGCAAGATACTTAGTGATGTAATGAAGGCTCTCAAGGCTGGCGAATACGGCACGCATGAATCACAGAACTTTGGATTGGGATCACTTGTGCTGGACACTACTAAAAAATATGAACCAGGCGATGACATCAGGCTGCTTAATGTTCCAAAGTCGCTGCTAAACACAATCCAGCGCACAGTAAAGGATGGTGGCAGTCTAAAACTGCCACTTCAAATTGATGTGGATGACTTTGAAGAATACGAAACAATTCAGGATGTCCGTGCCGCAGTAGTGTACTGTATCGACCTCAGCTCCACTATGCGGTATTCATCAATGTATGGAGACATGAGCAGAATTGAGGCTGCGAAGCGTGCACTGTGGAGTCTCTATTTACTGAACCGTAATTTCTTTCCCTCAGACTCAGTCTATATTGTCGGGTTTGGCGCGCTCGCATCAAAGGTGGAACCGCATGACATACCTTATCTAAAGACTTTTGAGCCTGGCTCTGACTTTTTGCACTATACTAACTACCAAGCTGCGTTCAGGCTAGCAAACAAGATATTGCAAAAAGACGGAGCCATTAACAAGCGCATAGTATTAGTGACGGATGGTCACCCCAGTGCATGCTTCATAGATGACAAAAGCGAGCAGGACAAAATAGTGTCACAGAGACCTTATTCTCACTTTTACACACCAGATCGGCAGACCCTTGATATTGTCAAGCAGGATCATAGTATGAATCTTGACATTGCGTCAGGGGAGCTGGTGTACCTTTGCTACCGTTACAGACAAGTCGATCAGTATATTGGCGAACGCACTATTATAGAGGCAAAAAAAGTCCACTCAAAAAATATTGAAATTGATACTATAATGATCAGCGAAGAGGATTCTTTACTTGGGTATGTCAATGAAATGGAGAAGTATGTCAAGGGGCGATCATACTACATCAACCCTGCGGAGATTGATAAAGTACTGTTGACAGACTACCTTAACAACAAAAGACAAAAGATGATAAGGGCACATTAATAATAGATTACTGATAGCAAAAAAATACGTGGAGAAGCTTAATATACTGACGGGAATTTGTTTTGCATAAGCAACTACTATGCTGATTATCTTTGATGTGGAGGGTGTTCTGCTTAACGCTGAGTACCTTCCAGTTTTAGCTCAGGTGATGGGTCCGAGAAAAGAGAAAGAGATCTGGGATATCACAAACGCCGGCATCAGAGGCGAGATCAACTGGGAAGAGGGGCTCAGGCGCCGAGTGCAAGCGCTGAGGGGGATTAGCTACGAAGACGCTAAGAAGATAGGCGAAAGCCTGCCAATAATGCCAGGCGCAAAAGAGCTTTGCTCTGCGCTCAAGAAGGCGGAATGGAAAATGATTGCAGTATCCGGCGGATTCACAATAATCACAGACAGGCTCAAAGAGGAGCTTGGAATCGATAGGATATTCTCTAACGAATTAGTATTCAAGGATGACAAAGTGGAGGATGTAATTATGAATGTCACATCAGACAAGGCAGCTGCAATTAGGCCCACGATAAGACAATGGGATATCCGGAAGGAGGATACTGTGGTAGTAGTAGACGGTGCCAATGACTTGAAGCTGTTTGCTCTAGCTGGCTACACGGTAGGATTCTGCCCTGTAGACCTAGTAAGAGAAAAGGCCGATGTTTCTATTGACAAGCGCGACCTGAGCCTACTCCTGAACTTGTTAAAAAAAAATTTTGGTGAGGCTGCATTGATAAATGCAGCAAGCAGAAGGCATTAGCAGCCAGTTCATTTTTTAACTCCTCTATTTCAATCACTGCAGTTGATACAGATAACCTCTATTCGAATTTCAGATGACATTAGGCTATACAACGATCTTAGCGCAGCCATCCTTGAAGCAATAGCTGATAGCCAAGTAGAGATCCAGAATGGCGATATTCTTGTTGTCACGCACAAGATTGTATCAAAAGCAGAAGGGCGTATTGTAGATCTTGCCCGCATTAAGCCTTCTACAACGGCGATTAGTATGGCAAAGAAGCATGATAAAGATCCACGCGTTATGGAGCTGATATTAAAGGAATCAATACAAATTTTGCGTGCAAAAAATGGCATAATTATATCAGAAACAAAGCACGGCTTTGTTTGTGCAAATGCTGGTGTGGACCAAAGCAATGTAGAAGGTGATACGGCAGTGCTACTGCCAGTTGCTCCCGATGAGTCTGCAAGCAGGATCCAGGAGGCGGTAAAGAAAAAGATCGGTAAGGAAATAGCAGTGATCATAACTGATACCTTTGGCCGGACGTTTAGAAACGGACAAACAAATGTTGCAATAGGCATAGCTGGAATAAACCCGATCAAGAGTTACATTGGAACATATGATATGTATGGCAGAAAATTGAGGGTAACTGAGATTGCAGTGGCAGATGAGATAGCTTCTGCGGCTGAGCTTGTAATGGGCAAGGCCGAAGGTACGCCAGTGGCAATAGTCAGAGGCTATATCTTTGAAAAAGCGTCAAAAACATCCGTCAAGTCGCTACTAAGAGCAAAGGAACGAGACCTTTTCCGGTAACGACTGTAACATTTAATATTATGAGGCTATAATTTTACGTGATTCGCTACTATGAGTAACTCACCTACTAAGTCAATTGACGTAAGGGGACTTTACTGTCCTGAGCCAGTCTTCCGCACTAAGATGGAGGTTGAACGCCTCAAGATAGGTGATACGCTAAAAATAGTTGCAGATGACCCTGAGTCTGAAGAGGACATTTCAAGATGGGTCAATCGCAACGGTCATCAACTGATATCGTTAAATAAAAATGAAAAAGATCTAGAATTCGTAATAAAGAAGGCGAAATAGAAAAATTGACAGCAGTTGCAAGACCTGATGTTATCGAACAAATAGGACACACACCCCTGATTGAGCTCAAGTCATTTTCTACGAAGAACGTAAAGCTATATGCTAAACTAGAGTGGCATAACCCCTTTGGATCTGTAAAGGATAGGGCCGCATACTGGATGATAAAGCATGCAGAAAGGAAGGGAATCTTGAAGAAGGACAAGAGCATCATTATCGAGCCTTCATCCGGCAACACTGGTATTGCACTAACAGGTATAGCAGCTGCACTTGGCTACAAAGTAGAAATTGTTATACCTGAAAAGGTGAGCGAGGAAACAAAGAACATCCTACGTGATCTCGGCGCGACTCTACATGAAACATCTGACGATTTGTGCCCCAGAGTAGGTGCCGGCACTGACCAGAGTATTGCGCTTGCAAAGGCCATTTCAAAACCAAGACCTGATATTTACTACATGCCAAACCAGTATGAGAACGACACCAATTTCTTGTCACACTATGAGAGCACTGGCCCTGAGATCTGGAAGCAGACAAACGGGACCATCACTCACTTTCTTACCGGCTGCGGAACAGGAGGTACAATAACTGGCACTGCAACGTTTCTGAAGGAAAAGAACAAGAACCTTCGCGCCATCGCAATACAGGCGCAAAAGAACCATCTTCTGCAGGGCTTGCGAAACTTTGAAGAATCGGCAATTCCAGAGCTCTTCAAGCGGCGTCTCGATGTCGTAGATGAGTGGATGACTGCAACCAATAAGGACTCATTTGAAGCTGTAAGGCAGCTCCTTGAAAAGGAGACTATGCTTGTTGGCCCTTCGTCAGGATCTGTGATGGCTTCAATGTTGAAGGTAGCACATAACCTTGATCATGGTAATATTGTTGGCATTTTCGCAGATGACGGCAGAAAATTTAGGAGCCTCTACGTTAGAGAAAATGTCCTAACTGAGCAGGAATATGACAGTGCTCTTAACAGCGCAAAATATCTCTCCAAACTGGCTTACTCCTGAGCTGAAGGCTTCTTTAGCTTTCATGTGTACTCTAATACTGTAAAAAGTGCTCTGCGTACCGAACTCAAACAAGTGAAGGAATACAATGAAGGCACATACACTCTCTGAGCATTGCAAGCTACTTGTACTCATAAACCATTTGGCATATTTTAGACTCATGTAAATCCCTGCACGATTATTTTATATATTTTTCAGTTCTGCTTTCTTTCAGAAAGCCATTTTTCTACATCAATTGCTGCCATACAGCCAAAACCTGCAGCAGTTACGGCCTGTCTGTATCTATGATCATGAACATCTCCAGCGGCAAACACGCCTTCAACGCTTGTCTTTGTGTGGTGCTTCAGGACGATATAGCCCTTATCGTCAAGCTCTAGTTGTCCCTTAAAAATTGCAGTATTGGGTTCGTGGCCAATTGCCACAAAGAGGCCACCTGTCTCAATGGTTCTCTCCTTGCCAGTGTTGATGTCCTTGACCAGGACTGTTGAAATCTTATTGTTGCCCTTGATATCTGCCACAACGTTATTCCAGATGAACTCGATCTTTGGGTTTTCAAGCGCCTTTTGCTGAAGGATCTTGCTAGCACGCAGAGAGTCGCGTCTATGAACCACTCTGACTGACTTACCAAATTTTGTCAGAAACGTTGCTTCTTCCATTGCGGTATCGCCACCACCGACGACTACAATGTTTTCGCCCTTAAAAAAGGGGCCATCGCAAGTTGCGCAATATGAGACTCCTCTACCGCTAAATTGCTGCTCTGCAGGAATACCAAGTTTTCGAGGAGACGCACCTGTGCATACTAAGGTTGCCTCTGCAGTATATGTCTCGGCATGAGTTGTGATTGTGAATGGTCTGTTCTTGAAATCAACTTTGAGCACCTCATCATCGACAATTACTGCACCAAATCTTTCTGCCTGTTGACGCATATTCATCATCAATTCAGGTCCAAATATCCCGTTTGGAAAGCCAGGATAATTTTCCACTTCACTTGTAGTCATGAGCTGGCCACCAGGCAGGGTGCCTGATATAATGAGTGTGCCCAGGTTGGCGCGGGAGGCATAAATACCAGCAGTATATCCGGCAGGTCCAGAGCCAATAATTATCACATCATAGTGGTTCTGATCCCTAAAAATGCCTGATTGGCTGTCGGACAAACTACAAAATCACAATTTCGATACCTCTTAATAATTCGTTCGGAACGGATTGAAAGTATGGAATATGGTTGTATGAAGATAGGTGGCAGAAAGCGAAAACTCAACTCAAATGGGCTGCATGGCTAAAATTTTCCAGCCCTTGGCTGATCCTTTGATAATTTATTTGCCAGATTCCTATGATAACTGCATAATGTCTTTTTTCTAATAGTGTGTATCAGATCCTCCTGCCAGTGCGCGTTAAGAAGTCTACAATTTTTGTTATTACAAAAAGGGTCACCGTTTGTGATAAAAAAGAATATCGCCTGCAAGGCATAATTTATGGATGCTGCAGTAATTTTATCCCCCTCATCGTAGTCAATGAATCTTCCTGCGAATTTTTTCTTCAGCATCTCATTGTCTTCTTCCATAGCGCCAGGCATCTGAGTAAGATAGAATTCTCGGGGTTTCGCAAGAGCTTCGATTATGCCGGTTGTAGAAACGATCGAGGGTGTGCCGCATATGACAGCACGGCCATGGTAGCGCCAATCGTCCTCATCAAAGGTGCACGTCAAAAGACTAGTGAATATAATATGGATATGTGCTAGACCAATTTCTGTAGTAGGTATCATTTCTGCAAGCTTCTTCTGCATAACAAAGCCATCGTATAGCGGAATCTTACTCCTCATCATAAACTTACTGTCTTGTTCATGATTTGGCTGCCTTTCAAACGGCTGCTTGGTGTCTGCTATCTCTGCACACCCAATCGCGTTCTCTTCATACTTAAACGGCGGCCTGATGTCTATCTTGCAGATTGGTAAAATCTTGTCAATCTCCTCGGCCACCACCTTGGCATCAACTGGTGGCACTGAAGCAGTCTGATAGATGTGAATATAGCGAGGAAGATCCAATTATTAAGGAAAAATTGGAAAAGTAAGAATATATAAAAGATTATTTCGCCCTCAGTTTGGGCGGACTTGGCATCTCCTTGAGCTTGCCCAATGCAACCTCGGCCGCTTTCTTGCCGGATAGGAGCATGGCACCAAACGTCGGCCCCATCCTTGGAAGGCCATGTGTTTCGGTAACAGACATACCTGTTGCAATTAGGCCAGGAAATACTTCATCTGTGTAGTTGACTACAGCGTCCTCGCCCCCTTCAACCCACATTGGATCCATGCCCTTCCATTTGACGTATCCTCGGTCCATCAGGCGTCTAACAGCAACTGAGTCGTGCCCTGAAGCATCGATTACGATCTTGCTTTCGAGCGCGACTGGATCAACACATGTGATGTTTCTCGGCAGAGCCGAGACAGGCATCCAATTGACTACCACGCCGCCTACTCGCTTGTTCTTGAGCACAAGGTCATCAAATTTGGTCAGTTGCAAAAAGCGTACTCCTGCATCGCAGGCTGCGCCTATTAGCTTGCTGCATGCATGCGGACCCCATGTAGCGTATAATCCTTCATTTATTTTTCTGTATGGCACTCCAAGCTCGTCCCATACTTTTTGTGCTGGTGCCCTCACGGTGACTGGATTCATCATATAGCCTCCTACCCAATATCCGCCTCCTAGGTAATTGTTCTGCTCTATGATAAGGGTCCTAACCCCAGCCTTTGCCAGATCCCTGCCAGCGGTAAGGCCGGCTGGGCCGGCACCAATAATTATAACGTCAGAATCAGTATACTCTCTCATTGTTTCATTGAACATTTCCGCAATAGTTCTAGTGATTTCCTTTTCGCTCACGTCGGCAAATATTTTTGCCATATGAGATTCATCCACCTCTGATGGTTATTAATAGATTATCAGCTAACCAATTGTCTTGACAGAATTTTGACTTATGTGCATATGCTTTCAATATCTTAACTGTCTGGCTTAACTCTTGAAGTCGTATAGATGCACTTGTCTCTTTTGATGTCTTATAAGTTATGGGCTATGATAGTGAACATGGCCCGATAGTTCGTACAAACGTACGACTCCTTAACACCATCAAGCTCTGTACCAACGTATCTCATAAGGCCTTGCAGTCTCTACAGATCCTTCTTAATCTGTCATGAGAACTCACTGAGAATACCAAGCTATGAGACAAAGAGATATCAAATCTCTGCACTTGTAAAAATCATCCTAACACTGGTGGGTTTGAATCAGCAGCTCGTAGAAGAAAATAGCTAGGTAACCTCATAGTAAGATGTTAAAGTATTGTAATATAACAAAAAGTGCTAATCTTTTGCATGTGGCTTGCTGGTCACACCACTTCCTAGTGCATGGTCTATCCTTGTTATCAGATCAACAAGATCAGACTTGTGGGCATTAAGGTATTCTTGCCCTCTGTCCTGGAGTCTTATCTTGTAAAGCCTAAGATCTCTGTGTTCATCAAAGAATTGCTCTATCATGGCGTTTCCATGCTTCGTTGGGCTCACAAGCTCGTCAAAGTGTTCCAGTGTGCTAGCTAAATCGCCTTTCTCAATTGAATCCCTAGCCTTAGTGAGGATTTCTTTTATATCCTTTAACTGTTGGATAGGAGCTGAAACCTGCTTGGTGCCAAAAAAGCTGCCTTTCTTTGTCACTCCTACTTTATTTGCTATCTCTTTGGGAAGTTCGTAATATTCCTCCTTACCGGTAAAAGTTCTCCTCTCATGCTTGATGACAAGACCTTTCATGGCAAGGCGCATAAGCGCATCCTCAACCTCTGCCCTGTCTATAGCAGTGACCCATACTATCTTACCCACATAGTCATAACCTTGTCTTATAGACTCGAGCACCACTACTTCGATGATTCTTCTGAAACCTTCTTCCGCACGCGCATTTTCAAAATCTCTGTCACGCACAGCCTTCCTGGCATTTTGAATGTCTATTTCTATAGATCTCTTGAGCGCGTCAAGGCCGTCATCGATCCTGCCACTGAGAGTAAGGTAGCAAGCCTTGTTATACCAAGACATACCTTCGTTTGGGTTGATGTCTACTGACTTTTCGCAGCATTCAATAGCTTTATCGTAGTTTTTCATCTTATAGTAAGCAAGTCCCTTGAGGTTCCACGCTTCAGCATTGTTGACATCTACCTCAAGTGCCTTGTCGTAGGAAGCGATAGCAACGGTATATTCATCTAGGTGAAAATGGGCATATCCCCTCTTAATCCATGCATCAACAAACTGCGGATCAATCCTTAGTGCAAGGTCAAAGCTCCTTATAGCGTCAAGAAACTTTTCATTAGACATATCGTTGACACCCTTGTTGTAGAGGTCTCGCTTTTGAAAATCGCTCTCCTCATTATAATCAGCTTCCAGTCTTTCTTCAGAAGAGACAGGATCCTTTCTTTTGCTATCCCTTCCAAACAATCTGCCCATTAACATAAATTTCCAAATTCACAGATAAATAGATTATGATAAGAAAAATCCTACAATTCATGAGGCTTTTATGATCTCTTTGGTATAAATTTTTCTTCCATATGAGCATGTGACAGAAACAACAAGCGTCATAAGATGATGTTGAGATATGCTGGACTACTCTACTCTCCCTTTCAAAGAGCACCCTGTAGTCCAAGCTTGAGGATAACTGAATTGTAAATGTCAAGCTAGGCTTGTATGTGAGTTGGATTGACTATGAATTACCATAACTCTGATGACTCGTTGTAATGTGCCATGAGTAGTATTTCAAAAGTTGTTCTCAGTTAAATGAGGAGGTACAAATTCTATCTCGGCCGCGACAACTTTGCAATAAGAAACCGGTATTGGGGACTAGATCTGGCAATAGTAACTAGAGTAGTCTCAGATCCTCTTTCCTAAAGTGTAGTCACATCTTCTTATAGAGTCAGAATGGTCTCTCTTTTTATCTGATACTTACGCAGCTTGACTGAATGATGGCAAAGCCTGTAACTGCTATTCTAGCAGTAGCCTTACTTCTTAGTGCTTCGGGGACTGTCGGATCATTTTATCTTGTAAGCTCCCAAGGGCAGACAACAACAGAGCCAGCAGAGCTTACTCTCAGCGAAAGTGATGCTTCATCTAGTTCTGTAATTGAAATAGAGGGCATCAATTTTGAAGCTAATTCTCAAGTTTCGATTTATTTTATGTCAGCTGAAGAGGCCGACCTCACAGATGGAACTGCATTTGTTCTACAAGGGATCAATACAAACCAGAGTACAGCAACTGAACCAGAAGGCTTTAGCACGTTTTTTGATGCTGATGGTGATACTCTACATACATTGGGGGATCTGCTAGATACTACAAGCATTTCTGAACATAATCTGCTTGTTGTACTTGAAGAAGGAGCACCGGTGGATGGCACTATGAGCCTTGAATGCGAAGATGAAAACATTGCTCAAGGCACTATAAATGGCACCATTGGCACCTTTGGAGTAAGTCCTGGAACATACAACGAATGCTCACTTTCTATCTCAGATATCGATATTACAGATACAGGAGAAATTGAGGAGCTGGTAGTTGCTTCTGACTCTAGAGAAGACTATGAAAATAGTCTAATGACCTCTCAAACTGCTAACGAAGAAGGGACATTTGAATCATCAGTAACAGTGCCCAATGTTGAAGGAGGAGAGTATGCAATCCTTGCTGTCGCAGCTGACAGAAGAACGGCTGTTTCTGCACTATCAGTGACTGCTGCAGAACCTATAACTGAACCTGCTACAGATACTTCTGCTGCTAATGCAACAGAAGAAGATATCACCATGAATGAAACTATTACTCCAGCTCCGGAAGAGGAGGAAGAAGAATTGGCAGAGGAGGAATCTACTGAACTTCTTACATCTGAAATCATTTCAAATGCCACAGAAGGTATTGCACCAGCCACTTTTGAGTTTGAAGCGAATATAACAGGTGGCACAGAGCCTTACACTTATCTGTGGAATTTCGGTGACGGCAGCGAAGAAAGTGATGAGCA